>JACXTP010000176.1 GCA_016919625.1 Methanomassiliicoccaceae archaeon | reverse complement strand
CTTCAAGAATTATGACACTTACGGCATACCCCTCTACCCAACGAACAAGAGCGACCTGCTGAGGGAGGTCAAGGCCGATATCATTCATTCACACGGATTGACTTTCCAGGGTCTTCGCAGCCTTATGGCTGGTCGAAACCTTAGACTGCCCGTGGTGGTGACGTGGCACACCATGGTGACGGAGGCGGCCATTTACTATAATTTCACCAAGTTGCCGGAGTGGATGGTGACCATGCTCATGAAGCGATACCTAAAATCGCTGCTGGCCAGGGCTGACGCTGTGGTGGCTCCGACCCAGTCCATCAAGGAGGAGCTATTGGTAATGTCACCCCACATCCGGCATGTCGAGGTGATACCCACAGGCGTCGACAGCGATCGATTCTCCCCCGAGAACGATGGCCTCACCATAAGGAAAAGATTGGGAATAGGGAACGACCAGATGGTCCTCAGTTTGGGACGCATCGCTTGGGAGAAGAACCTGGATCTTTTGCTAGAGGGGTTCAAAATCCTTTTAAAGGACCGGGGTAATGTGAAACTTGTCATCGCAGGGGAAGGGCCAGCAAGGAAGCATTATATGCAAAGGGCAGGTGAGATGGGCATGACAGACCGGGTCCTTTTCCCCGGTTTCGTGAGCGACGAAGATCTGGCAGCCTACTACGCCGCTTGCGACGCCTTCACACTGGCGTCTAAATTCGAAACCCAGGGGTTGGTGGTATTGGAGGCGATGGCGAGCGGCAAACCCGTATCGGCCATCAACTATCGAGCTTTGAAGGAGATCGTCAGTGATGGCGATAATGGATACTTGTTCGAGGATGGACCGGAAAGTTGGGCCGAAGCTACCGGAAAGGCCTTGGACGCTCCTGCTGCGGTCCGTGCCGCCGGCCGCACCAAGGCGGAGCAGTTCTCCACCAAGACCGGCGCGGAGCAGCTGGTGCAGCTCTATGACTATGCCATCCGCTCCAAACAGGAACGCCTGAACAAACATAGGCGATGATTAATTAGGGCGAGCACGTTTAATGGTCGGATGTGGGACATCGGACAAGCGTTCTATGATTGGCTCAGCCCACTGGGCGTGGCAGGCCTGCTCTTCTGCATATTCCTGCTGTTCTACATCGACGCCATCCTTTTCCCCACCCTGCCCGAGCTGTTCGTGATCATCATCTTCTCTGTTAACCCGACGGTGGAGTTCGCCGTCGCCATCCTGCTGACCATCGCGGTGGCCGAGGTGCTCGGATTGGCAACCCTATATTTTTTGGTGAAGAAGGTAGGCGTCCCAGACGTCATAGGGAAAGCGCTCAATCGTTACACCGGTTTCCTCATCGTTTCGGACGAAAAGGCCTTACTGGTCAACCGAGTGGCCCCGGTACTGCCCTTCTCCGGGGCTTTCGTGGCAGCATGCAACTGGAGCTTCAAGAAGGCGGTCCTGTACACATTGATCGGGGGCATGATCAAGTACGGGGTCATCCTAGGTCTGAGCAGCATCTTCTTCACTTATCTGTCCAGCGAGTCTGCTACATTGGTCACGTTGGTGCTGGTGATCTCCATTATCGCAATCAGCATCGCCTTCTCGATGGTCCGCAAGAAACGTCTGGAGGCACTAGGGACCGATCGGCCCTTGGACGCCTGTGGGATGAAGGATGAGAAGTTAGGGCCTCGTTGATTCCAGGCATGACCGAGATGAGAGTGGAAAAATATCAGAAAAAGAAGGGAATAAGACCGGCCAGCACCGGTCCGTTGTTCCGCATGCTCAGCCGCTCGTTATGTCAAGCATCGTGACCTCGAAGGTCATGGTGTTGCCCAACAGAGGTCCGTTGAAGTTCTTGACCGCTGTGCCGTTGGCGGTGTCTACATCGATGAGCACGAACATGCTGGTCTGGCTGGCGAATGTGTCGTAGCCGCACATGTCCCAGCTGTCCACATCCTCGACCTGATGGGTGAATGTTATGGTTCCGTTGCCATTATCATTAGTGGTGTTGACGGAATCGATCTTGATGAACCAACCCGTGGCGAACGTGGACGATGGGTTGTTGTACACCAAGTACTTCTCTCCGGGTGAGGGCATGTTCTTATAGAGCACGGTATCAGCCAGAGCGTCGACGTTGAGTACGCTGACGTCCCACTTGTAGTTGGGGTCCCTAACCGTGAGGCCGGTGACCGCGTTCACGCCGAACTTGGCCTTGAACACAGCCTGCGTCGATTGAACGAACAATGGAACATCGACAGAGAGATCGAAGGATATCAGTTTGGTCGTGTCCATCTGCCCATAGCCCTGGTCTGGGGTGATGATGATGGTCTTGGTCTCATCCTCTTCCATTCCAAGGACCCCTTGATCAAAGCCGACCACCACTTGTCCATTACCGGCGGTGAAGTTTAGCGGCTTATAGGCCGATTGCGCCCTCATGGTGAACCAGGCGGCCTTAGGGTATGTGTCATTGTCCAACGCCACGCTCCATATCGAGGTGTCGAAGACCTGCGGGGTCCCGGTGACGTTCACATAACCGATATAGTCGACACTTACTTGGTCTCCCATAGCTGCCTTCTGAGGCGGGTCGGGACTGATGTAGCCGACCACGACAAAGGTGCCAGCGGCGACCATGATGAGAACCACGACCACCACCCAGAACTTTGTGGACAGAGCGCTCTCGTCCTTGGATAGGTCCTTGAGCTTCATAGCGATACTAGGCAGGCAATCCCATCGAGCCATTTAATATTTTCTTCATACGTCCAGAGCCATCAATCCGGATATCCTTTTTATACAAGGCACCTATTACAATGGCATTCAAATACCAATGGCGAGAGTATGAAGACCCTTTACATTCACGCTGACTTCATGGAGTATGAGACAAAGAAGGCGACACCGGTGGCCGAGGCTTTGCCCGAGGGACATGCCTCGGGAAGGATGGAGGAGGTCCTGGTCGCGTTCATAACCGTGGAGAAATCGGATGAAGGGAAGGTGAACGCCGTCGCCGCGGAGGCTGCGGCGGACCTAGTCGAGGTCAAGCAGAAGGTAGGTGCTGAGAGGATACTGATCTACCCTTATGCCCACCTGAGCCCAGAGCTTTCCGACCCTCAGACCGGTAAGGAGATGCTCAAGGTCCTGGAACATATGCTCAAGGAGAAAGGGGTTGAGGTGGAAAGGGCCCCTTTCGGTTGGTACAAGGCGTTCAAGATCAGTTGCAAGGGCCATCCACTCTCCGAACTGTCCCGCGACTTTGAGGGCAACGAGGCGGCGCCAGAACGAAGAGGCGAGGAGCGGTTCCTCATCCTTCTTCCGGACGGCACCGAACTCTCCCCCAACGAGTACGAACAGGGAACGGAATGCTTCATGATCATGATGCAAAAGGAGGCACTCAAGAAGGAGTGGCCCCTTACTGGCGAGGTCAAGTACCTGCGCCTCTGCAAGAAGTTCGGCATCCAGTGGGAATCGATGAGCGATGTCGGGCACATGTGCTTCAGCCCCAAGGGGGCGCTCATGTTCGACCTGTGCGCTGACTACTCCTGGCAGATCGTCAACACCATGGGACTGGCCCTTTACACGGTCAAGGGCACGAACATGTTCTCTCTGGACGAGGGGCCGGTGGCCGAGCATGCCAAGCTGTTCGGAGACCGTCTGTACATGATCGAGGGGGAGAAGAAGGACTTCGTGATGCGCTATGCCGCCTGCCATCAGCAATTCGCCATGATGCGCCACTGGACCATCAGTTATAAGTCGCTGCCCTATGGCGCATTCGAGGTGGCCGACTCCTATCGATTGGAGCAATCGGGAGAGACCATGCTATGTTTCAGAACCAGGCGCCTGAACATGCCTGACCTTCACGTCATCTGTCGCGACATTCCGGAGTCGGAGGGTTGGTTCGAGCGATTGGACGCCCGCATCTACGACGAGGCGGACAAGCTTGGCCGCGACTATGAGATGCTGGTGAACCTCTCCAGCAAAGAAGCCTATGAACTGCACAAGCCCATGCTCATGCGGCTCATGAAGGCGCATAACAAACCCATGCTCATCCATTTCTATCCGGAGGGAATAAATTACTACTGGACGGTCAACATCGAGTATCACATCCTGGACGACATGAAGAGGGCCAGGGAGATCGGTACGGTCCAGATCGACATCGGCAATGCCAAGCGCTTTGGAATAACCTACACCGATGAGAACGGCAAGAAGCAGTACCCGATCATACTACACACCGCGGTCATCGGTACCATCGAGCGCTACCTCTACACATTGTTCGACACCGCCGTGCGGGAGGAGAGCCAAGGCCGTTTGGGTACCTTGCCCACCTGGGTCAACCCAGAGCAGGTAAGGATCATGACCGTCTCAGAGACGCACCTGCCCCGGGCCAGGGAGCTGGTGGAGAGGTTGCAGAAGCAGAGGATAAGGGTCGGCCTGGACGACCGCGGCGAGACGGTGGGCAAGAAGGTCCGCGAGGCCAAGCAGGACTGGGTCGGCTATGCCATTGTCATCGGCGACAAGGAGATGGCTTCGGATACGTTCATGATCTACGATCGTTTGCAGAACAAGAACGTGGAGATGTCGTTCGATGCGCTGGTGGAGAAGATCAAGGCCGAGGTGGGAGATATGCCCAACCGCCCCATGTACATGCCTTACGAAATGAGCCGCCAGGTGGATATCTGAGCCGAGCAGGAACCTTTTTAATTTATTTAAAAAAAATAGAAAGGCCTCAACGAGGCCGGTTCTATCACTTCATCTTCCTTATCGCGGCCACAACGGCATCTCCCACCTGATGGGTCTTGTATGTCCCGCCTAGGTCCTGGGTATAAATGCCTTGGTCTAACGTCGCCCGCACAGCGTTGTTCACCACGGTGCCGAGGTCCCTGCGACCCAGATTGTCCAGCATCAGCTTGGCGGCCAGGATGGTGGCGATCGGGTTGATGCGGTCCATTCCCTTGTACTTCGGGGCCGAGCCATGAACTGGTTCGAACATGGATATGCCCTTGGGGTTGATGTTGCCACCTGGGGCCAGGCCCAGACCGCCGGTCACCTCGGCCAGAAGGTCGGTGAGGATGTCGCCGAACATGTTCGGAGTGGCCACTATGCGGAACTTGTCCGGGTTCTTCACTAGGGCCATGGACATGGCGTCCACGAACATGAAGCCAAGCTGTATGTTGGCCTGCTTACACTTCTCGGTCCAGACCTCCCTCCACAGACCATAGATGTTGCTGCAGACGTTTGCCTTGTCCACCACGATCAAGGAGTTCTCATTGACGAGCTTAGCGTATGAGATGACGAAGTCGGCGAAGCGCTCGATGTTCTTTCGGGACATCATTCCGATCTCGAAGGCGAAGTCGTCCTTGGCGTCCGCGTCAGCCTGGAGGGTCACGCGCATGTCGTACAGGTTACGCTTAACCCTCAGGTCCAGCTTCCCATGCCCATCGTTCACGCGCCCACCGGCTCCGATATAATAGTCCTCGGTGTTCTCGCGGAAAACATCGATGTTGAAATCGACGTCTCGCTTCAGGCGGCCGAACGGCTTCCATAGCGGGGCTGGCCGGTGATTGATGTATTGATCGAACGTGAAGCGAAGGTTGAGCAGGATGCCCTTCTCCAGCACGCCAGGCTGAACCCGGTCGTCGCCGATGGCGCCGAGATAGATGGTGTCGAACTTACGCAGCGCCTCCACGTCTTCCACGGTGAGCAATTTGCCAGTGTTCAGGAAACGCTCCGCGTTGATCTGCATCTCCTGGAAGTCGAACTGGACCGAGTAGTTCTCGGACAGCGCCTTCAGGACCTTCATCCCCTCGTTCACCACTTCAGGCCCTATGCCATCGCCTGGCAGAACCGCTACTTTGAACATCTCTTCTCCTCCTTGATCTTGGCCATCAGGCCACCTTTATCTATTAGGTCCTGGACGAAATCGGGGAACGGCGCGAAGCGCCACTCCTTCGCTTTGGTCTCGTTCCTAATCACTCCCTTGTCGAAGTCGACTATGAGGGCGTCTCCCTCTTCCGCCTCGATCTGACACGTGACCGGCAACAGGCCGACGTTAATGCAATTGCGATAGAATATCCTTGCGTAGCTCTCCGCCACCACGCATGATATGCCCAGTTGGAGTATCGCCCTGGGCGCGTGCTCTCGGCTGGAACCACAACCGAAGTTGCGGCCGGCCACGATGATGTCGCCCTTCCTGACCTTGGCGGCCATATCGGGACGCACCTTCTCGAAGGCGAACTGCCCTAATCTATCATTGTTATCGCTTGTCAGGCGTTCAGCTGGGATGATCTGGTCCGTGTCCACATGGTCGCCGAATCGCCATACCTTTCCATTTGCATTCTTCATTAGGATCACTCCCTCAGGTCCTGGGGTCTGACGATCCTTCCAGCCACTGCGCTCGCTGCCACCACCGCCGGACCGGCCAGATATACCTCCGATCCCTTGTGCCCCATCCTTCCGATGAAGTTGCGGTTGGTGGTAGACACACACCTCTCGCCCTTGGCCAGCACGCCCATGTGACCACCTAGGCAGGCGGCGCAGGTCGGGCCGGAGACGAACGCCCCAGCCTTGACGAGCTCGGCGATGAGGCCTTCCTCCAGCGCCTGCTGGTAGACCTTGGTGCTGGCCGGTACCACGATCATACGTACCGACGGGTGCACCTTGCGGCCCTTCAACACCTCTACCGCGATGCGCAGGTCCTCGATGCGACCGTTGGTGCATGATCCTAGGAACGCCTGTTCGATCTCAACGTCGACCTCACTGACCGGCTTACCGTTGCTGGGCAGATGGGGGAGAGCCACCATGCTCTCCAGCTTGGACAGGTCGTACTCCAGCTCTCGGCAGTAATTCGCCTCCGCGTCCGCCATGACAGCGCTCCAGTTTCCTGTCCGCACCGTTTTCATGAATGCCACCGTGGCCGCGTCGCAGGGAAAGATGCCGGCCTTTCCACCGGCCTCGATGGCCATGTTCGACACGCTCATGCGCTCGCTCACTGTGAGCGCGCTGACCCCAGTGCCCCCGAACTCCAGGGTCTTGTAGTTGGCACCCTCCACACCGATGTCGGTGATCAACCTGATGATGAGGTCCTTGCCTGTTACGTAACGGTTCAGGCGACCTTTGAGCAGGACGCGAATGGACTCGGGAACACGGAACCATAGCCTACCGGTGGCGAACACCGCCGCCGCCTCCGAGGACCCGACCCCTGTGCTGAAGGCGTTCAAGGCGCCATAGGTGCAGGTGTGGGAATCAGCCCCGACGATTAGGCGTCCCGGCGCAGCGAAACCCTCATCGACCATCACCTGGTGACAGACCCCGCCGCGACCGACCTCATAATAGTTCTTTATGTCCCATTTCTTCGCGAAGTCGCGCATCTCCTTGGCCTGTTCGGCTGAGGCGACGTCCTTGTTCGGGACATAATGGTCCGGTATAAGCACCACCTTCTCTTTCATGATGGAGCATTCCAAGTTCTCGAACTCACGGAAGGCCAGGGGCCCGGTGATGTCGTTCACCATGACGTAGTCCACCTCGGCATCCACGATGTCGCCCGCACGGGCGTCGATGCCAGACTTGACGCTCATTATCTTCTCTGAAATGGTCTTTGGACCAGTGTTCTTCATGTGACGTCCTCCTAAGCGTTCTTCCGTGAATATAATCGATCGATCGCGGCGATGGTGGCATCCACGCTGGTAAGCACTATGTCCGTGCCCACGCTCTTGCCGACCGACATCACGTCGCCATCGTCCTTCAGTTTGAGCTTGACCATGACCTCGCACAGCGCGTCCGAGCCTCCGGTGATGGCGCTGAGCTTGTACTCCTCCAACGTGATCCTGTCGCTGACCGCGGCACGGATGGCGTTGAGCGCGGCGTCCACCGGTCCGATCCCGATGTTGGCGCTACGGCGTAATTCCCCATCCATATCGATGACCACGGTGGAAGTGGGGGTGATGTTCAGCCCGGTGAACACGGTGAACTCCTTGAGCTGCACCTTGCGCTGACCCTTCTCCTTTTGACCCATCACATGGGAGGCGAGGGCCACCAGCTCGGCATCGTCCACCTCCTTCCCGCTCTCCGCCAGCTTCTTCACCTTGTCCACCACTTCCAGGGTCTGCTCGTCGCTCAGTACGATCCCGTACTGGGAAAGTTTCTCCTTGATGGAATGCGCGCCGGAGTGCTTGCCCACCACGATGTGGCGCCTCATGCCCACCAGCTCGGGGCTATATGCCTCGTATGTGGAAGGGTCCTTTAGGACGCCATGGACATGTATCCCGGATTCATGGGCGAAGGCATTTGCCCCCACCACTGGCTTGTTGTCAGGGATGGGGAAGCCGGTGAGCCTTGACACCATCTTCGATGTCGAACCGATCTTCTTTGTGTCCACATTGGTACTGATGTCGAAGAATGCCATCAGACCGAGCACGACCTCTTCCAGTGAGGCGTTGCCACATCTCTCTCCCAGGCCGTTGACGCAGACATGCACCTGTCTGGCCCCCTGCCTTACCGCCGCCAGCGAGTTAGCTACCGCCAGACCGAAATCGTTGTGGCAGTGCATGCTCAGCGGGACCTTGGTGACAGGCATGATGTTGCGAACCAGGTACTCCATGGCCGCTGGGGACATCGTGCCCACCGTGTCTGGGAGGTTGATCTTGTCCACCCCTGCCCCCTGCACGGCGATGTGCATATCCTTCAGGAACTCCAGGTCGGTGCGGGTGCCGTCCTCGCAGCTGAACTCCACCGTCAACCCGTGACCCTTGGCGTACTCTATCGTCTCGACCGCCTTGGCCTTTACCTGCTCCCGGGTCATACGCAGCTTATGCTTCAGATGGATGTCGGAGGTGGCGATGAAGGTGTGCACGTAGTCAAGGTCGCATTCGATGACCGCATCCACGTCCGCTTTGGTGCACCGCGCCAGTCCGCAGATGCGGCTAGGCAGCTTGAGGGCCGCGATCTTCCTGACCGCCTCCCGCTCGCCAGGTGATGTCATTGGGAAACCGGCCTCGATCACGTCCACCCCCAGGTCCGCCAGGGCTATGGCTATCGTCATCTTGTCCTCCACGGACAGGGCCACCCCGGGCGTCTGCTCCCCGTCGCGCAGGGTGGTGTCGAAGATCATGACGTGGTCAGGGAAGGGCACGTCCAAGACCAAGCGGTTGTACTGGCTAGTGAATATACTGTCCTGTACGCAAGCTTTGTCTCGGGGCGTCGAGCCCCCGCTACCAGAATTCGTTAGGCCGGCCATATAACCACCAGAATTCACCGAGTTCAGCGATGAGCACTTTCAGTGCCGCAAAAGCAAGATGTTGGCGAGAATGTGCTTGTTCATCAACCGCCCTCGATGCCAAGGCTTGCATTGGCGACAGAATATTTAATCGTTACCGAACTGGTGCAAAAGTGGGCAGATTAACGGGCTATTTCTCTAAAACAGCTCAATTTGTCGTTTTTGGTACCTGTGCTGACAGAATTATATATCATGCCCGGTTTTTTTAACCAGAGAATAAACTGGCAAAGGGGACCGAATTGATACGTGTGCTTTGCGTGGACGATGAGCCGTACATACTAGACATCACCAAGGCCTTCCTAGAGCAATCAATGGACCTCAGGGTGGAGATGACCCAGTCTGGTTATCGGGCCATGGACCTCCTAAGGGAGCATGTCTTCGATGCCGTCGTCTCCGATTACGACATGCCAGAGATCGATGGCATTGAATTTTTGAAGTTGGTTCGCCAAGAGATCCCGGACATCCCCTTCCTCCTCTTCACAGGCAAAGGCCGTGAGGAAGTGGTCATAGAGGCCCTGAACAACGGGGCGGACTTCTACATCCAGAAAGGGGGGGACGTCAAAGCCCAATTCGTAGAGCTTGAACATAAGATCCGCCAGGCGGTAAAGAAGCGGCATGCCGAGTACGCGCTCTCGGTTAGCGAGAGGCACGAGCGCTTCCTGGTCAACATCATCAAGCATTCCACGCAGGCATTTGTGGTCAGCTACCCAGACGGCGGTCTCGGCCTGCCCAACCAGGCGTTCTGCCAATTGACCGGTTACAACGAGGTGCAGCTGAAGGACATGAACTGGACCACTGACCTCACGCCGACGGAATGGCGGGAGGTCGACCAGCGCGTCTTCCAGGAGCTGGAGGTCTCCGGCGTGCCGCAAAGGTATGAGAGAGAGCTGACCAGATCGGACGGGTCGCGCGTCCCGGTGGAGGTGCTGGTGCACGTCATCAAGAATCCCCAGGGCGAACTGCAGTACTTCTATTCGTTCATCAACGACATCAGCGAGCGGAGGCAGGCTGAGCACACGGTGAAACGCACCTTCGGAGCCATGGAGACCTCCATCGATGGCATGGCCATCATCAATACCAACGGAGAGTGCGTCTATGTCAACCACGCCCAGGCCAGTATATATGGTTACGAGTCGCCATCGGAGCTCATAGGTAAGCACTGGCTCATCTTCTATGACGCCAACGAGGGAAGGAAGTTCCTGGACGAGATCATCCCCACGGCCAAGGCCAATGGTTCTTGGTTCGGACAGGTGCTGGGTCGGAAGAGGGACGGGTGTCGGTTCCCCCAGGAGGTATCGCTCACCTATCTTGACGACGGCGGTCTCATCGGGGTCACCAGGGACATTAGCGACAAGGAGAGAGACAAGGAGGCCCTCAAACGTTCCCAGGAGGAGCTGAAGAGCATATTCGACAATGTCCTGATCGGCATCTATCGGACCAGCCCGGAAGGGCGCATCATGATGGCGAACCCCGCTCTGGTGCGAATGCTGGACTATGGTAGCATCGAAGAGATGCTTGCCGATACCGACGCCAACTCCATATATGTCGACGGGGGCAGGAACCGCATCCTGCATACTATCGAACAGCAGGGGTTCTGCATGGGCATGGAGACGGCGTGGAGGAGGAGGGACGGTTCGAGCATCTACATCCGTGACAGCGCCAGAGCGGTAAGGGACGATCTCGGCAAGACCGTCTATTACGAGGGAACGGTGGAGGATATTACCGAGAGGCGACGGGCCGAGGAGGCTCTCAAGCGCGCCAACGACAAGCTCTCGCTGCTCAACAGCATCACCAGGCATGATATCCTCAACCAATTGGTGGTGGTGCAGGGCTACACAGATCTTCTCAAGACCAAGGACATGAAGAAGCAGTTCACCGAGTACGTGGTCCGCATAGAGAAATCGCTTGGTACCATAAAGCGTCAGGTCGAGTTCACCCGCGACTATCAGAGCATGGGGGCCAAGGAGCCTACATGGCAGAACCTGCACTCGGTGTTCAAGCGCGCCTCGGTCGGTCTGGACCTGAACGGGTTGGATGTGTTCACCGACGGTGACAATTGGGAGGTTTTCGCCGACCCAATGTTCGAAAAAGTGTTCTTCAACCTTCTGGACAATTCCCTCCGCCACGGAGGGCAAGTGACCCGCCTATCCTTGGAGACGGAAGAGCGCAACAGCCATCTTACGTTGATCTATAGTGACGATGGAAATGGCATTCCCAGGGAGGACAAGCAGAAAATCTTCGAGATGGGTTTCGGCAAACACACTGGCCTGGGCCTGTTCTTGGTAAAGGCCATACTGGAGATCACCCAGTGCAGCATCGAAGAGGAAGGCGGGGACAACGATGGGGCCAGATTCATCATCACTGTACCGACCGACAGTTATCGCCAGCCTTGCTGATCAGACCCCGCGCGCCTCTCCCCAGATCAATTTGTGCAGTTGAGGGAGCACCCTGGCATTGAGCCTTTTCTCCAGCACGAAATCCGCTACAGGCCGAAGGTCCATACCTCCGACCGGAGTGAAGACCACATTGCAACCTACCTCATTTTCCTGCAACAACTTGTAGGCGTGCAGCATGTCCTTGCGGTCCGCCACCACGAACTTCAATTGATCGACCGGTGAGAGGAGCTCGAGGTTGGAGAGCAGCATGCGGTCCTGCATCCCGGATGAAGGG
>JACXTP010000175.1 GCA_016919625.1 Methanomassiliicoccaceae archaeon | reverse complement strand
CCTAATTTCATCAAATGCTGCGATATCGCGATCTCAGCGGTACTTCCGCACTGCCTTCAGGCTGTACTTGTACCTCTTGAAATAGACGATCGTTCCCCCGAAGTTGCCGCCACCTGGATCTAGATCCACAGTGAAGGCGACATCGTCTTGAGCTCGGTTAGCGAAAGGCATCTCCTGAGGCGATGTGAGAGCCCAATAGTTCCTTTTATGGATGGTGGGGAAGAGCTTCTGCAGGTCCGCAAATCCGAAACTTGCCAGATGTTTAAGCTCATCGGTCGTAGGCAATCGCCAATCATTATATCCTCCGAGTCTAAGGTCCTTGCAATAGGCCATGGATTCGTTATAGTCTCGACCTATCTCGTCCCCTTCCCTCTGCCAAATGAGCCTATATTTTGGGTCAACCACATAACCATCAGAATACGATACCAGGCCTGAGTGCTCATTGACCACGTGGTTCGCAGACTCGATGGGGTTCCTGGGCTTACCACATCTCGCACATATTCCATCGGATGCTTGGAACGGCTGACCGCAATCCCTGCAGAATTTAGGCAGGGCGGAGGGCGGTGATTGGATGGCCGTGACGGCGGCAACAGTGGCGACAGTTCCTGCCGTAATGTCCATGTGCTTCAAAGCCTCCCCGATGCGGTTCGCCGTCAGGTCCACGTTGTTCATATCGACCTCGATGGATGTACGGGTCCCTATGATCTGCCTCCACAATGGTCTACGGTTCTGGAACTCAGGATGAGAAACGCCATGCCTCACTGGTATTATGGTCTTGGACTCCTCATGGGCTCGCTCCAGCTCCAGGTCTACCTGGTGGGAGGCCAAGGAATCCTTGGTGATGATGAGGAGGAACGCCTTGCACTTACCGACCGCGTTCCCCGTTTGCTCAAGATACGATATACCGGGCAGAGTGTCCCGCTCATAGTACCATGTAGAATAGCCCTTCTTCTCCAACCGATCGGCTAGAGCGAGGGCTAGAGGTGCATCCTCCTCGACATGGCTTATGAAGACATGAACATCCTCTCCCATAGAATCAAAAATACTCGTTAGGGATAATAATGGCTTCCATGAGTTGGTCGGATCCCCATTTCAATTAATAAAGTGATTCAAGGTCCTTTCTTCACTTGTTCACATAGAAGCGAACGGGTTCTCCAGCTCACTCTCATCGAAGCCCATCAACATCGCCTCCCTATCCCCTTCCATCAGCTTCCTCGCATCCTCATTTCGGAATAGTGCCAGGTCCATCCGGGAAAGTATTTTGGGCCAACCCGAGGCGTCCACCGCGAGATCCTTCCCATCATCAATGGCCATCAATGAGTTGTATCTGGCGTTAGCTTGCTCGACCTCCACCGGGCTGAAGGCTCCAAGCTCCTCCTCCACCGACCCTGTACCGGAGATCCTACATCCTATGCCCTCGATGCTCGCTATCATCGCTTTGGCCACATCCAGGTATCTCGTCCTGTCCGTGTCTGCCATATCCATCCACGCCGAGGATAGGTTCAGATCGCCGTCTTTCTTTTGCTCGTACCTCATTTTTTCGATCAAAAGGGCTTTGGCCACCTGCAGCGCCATATCCTTGTGCACTAGCCTCAGGTCCACACGAGCCAATATTCTTGGTATCTTCTGTACTGTGGCGATGTCCTTGTACTTGGCAACGTCGGAAAGTTCCGTCCAGGGAATCAGGTCATCATGGATCCGAAGACCATCGTCCCGGACCTTTCCATACCGCCATCCCTTCTTGATCTTCTCATTTGACCACCGGTCATGTTCTATCCTGGAGAGCTTATGGACTTCATAGGGGGTGAGAGCAATTATACTCGAGCTCCACTCTGTGACCGCCTCGATACTGCAATCAATGGCCTTCGCCTTGGTGATGATGTGGTCTGCCTGAGCGCGGTTCGATTGCCTCAATTCCTCACTAAGTTCGTCCCATGACTTCCCGGAAGCCTCGGTCAGGGTGCCCCTCGTCCGCTGCTCCAGACAATACTCTTCATGGATGGCCTGGCCCATGACCTCTCGGCTACCATAGGTGATCAGTGCCTTAGTGCAGGTGCGTTCCCAGAAGCCGAATGGATATATATTGCTCCATCCAGCGTTCCTTCCCTCCTCACCTAGCAAGGCCGCTGGTTTCGAATCCGAGTTCATGCGGACCACTATCGGCGCCCCTTCATTGCCTAATCTCTTGCGCAGCAGGAAGGCCAGGGAAAGCCCCTCGCTGTCGTTGGGGGCGCAGATATATATGCTAGAGGGAGGGGGGACCAGCCACCCAAGCTCCTCCACGGTCGCCGCCTTGAGCTTACTTACGTCCATGGGAATGGGCTCGAAGGAGCAAACGCTCCTCAGGTTGGGATGTAGCCCGCACATTGATTCGATTGCCGCGTTAACATCGGTGTCCACCAATACCATCTGGAGACGTTTGCCGTAGGTCTGGTATCGAGGCCACCACCTCTTCGCTGCCCGGAGCACCAGCTCCTTCCCGACAGCATCGAGCCCAATGATCATCACCCTTGCCTGCACATCATTTCCCAGGCCTCCTTCCTGGAATGCCGGGAACTCGTTGAGGATGGTCCTGGCACCGTTCTCGACGACATTGTAGAACTCAAGCTGAGTGGAGTGATTGTCTGAATTGTATTCGTTCACCCGCAGGACCTCACAGAGGTCGGGATCCTGAATGTGGACGAAGCATGTGAGGGGGTCGCGGGAACGGTCCTTTACTAATAAGCGTGTTTGGACCGCGATCTCGGCATTGGCGCTATCATCCCCCAGCGCGGTGACCACGTACTTGGCTCGTTTGATACCAGACCGGCGCAGGATCTTTTCGTCAGTGGCATTGCCATGGACAAGGATGATGCTTCCTCTTCTCGCCTCATCATCGAGCGTGACCAATTGGCCTTTATCGATCGCCACAACCTGGCTGTCCTCGCTCATTGCCTTTGCGAATCGGGACCCGATCCTTCCCATGCCGCAGACGATGACATGATCCGTGCAGAGCCAAAGCCTGAACCGGCGTAATGGTCCCAATAAAGCCCTCGATACAATGAGTGCCGCCGCCCAGAAGTAGACTATCAGGGCCGTCCAGCGTGCCATATCGAGCGCGAGGACATATCCGCTGGACCATTCCAGGTCCCCTCCTTTGAGCGTAAAGAGCGCCAACGAGTCATACAGAATGCTCGAGTAGGAGATCTCCATGCCGTTCAACTGATAATAACGATAGTAACCAAAGTATCCAAGGAGGAGGGTAATGACCCAGGTGATGGCAAAGATATAGATACCGAAATTATTGAAGAAAATTCCGGCTCTAGATAGCGCCTTCCGTAGGTGGTTACGCGACCTTTTCTTCATGGCACCGTTCGATCGTTCATCCATTTTGAAGGGAAATATTACCATGTGACTTTAGAAGCTTTACCCGGATAATTTGTGAAGGACCTAAAGGGCCTGTTATTTCACGTACGACCTATGGCGTCCAGAGATAAGGCCAAATGGAACATGTCCTCGATAGCACCAGGGCGGCATCCGAGATTACATGGATAAGGAACAACGGCCACATGGAATCGGTTCTGGTCTCAGATGGTTTAATCTGAGTCTGGTGCCATTGTAGAACGGGATATATGATGAGCTCCTCAGAGGTCCGAACTGGGCTGGGGGAAGTGTTCACGGTCCAATTGGAGTCGAATCCGACCACAGGGTATTCTTGGACTTCTGAATACGATCAAGACGTCCTAGAGCTGGTGTCCGAAGGATACGAACGAATGTCGATGGCGATCGGGGGAGGTGGCCATGCTATTTTTATTTTCCTTCCATTGAGGCGTGGAAGAACGACCGTCAACATGCGGTACAGGAGACCATGGGAGGATGATGCGATCAAGCTGATGCGAATTTTTGTCGAGGTCGTTTGAGAAGTTATTGGAGGGATTTTTCCCAAGATTTTTCCTGGGAACGGGAGTTATTATCCTGGGGCATGGCACAGACATTTTTCGGAAGGCGGAAACCTCGAACCCAGAGACAAAACTGATGATCTAAAGACCAATCAGTTCCTTCAATTCATTGTTGGCCAGGACCCTTTCCTCTCTGTCCTCAGTATTGAATCTGAGCAGGAAGGGACGCATGCTCGTGTCATTAGGGCTTTCTATCTTTCCATGGATGAATAGCAGCATCGATGCGAAGTGATAGGCGACATCACCTTTCCTTAACATCACACCATCGATCAAAGTGTCCTCCACCTCCTTCGGGTGGTGATCCTCCACCAGGTCCAAGGCCTGTGATAGACCGTTCGATAGATCGGCGTTATCCAAGGCCTCGACCAGTATCGCTGCGATCTCTCCTTCGGTGAGCACCTCCGCCCCGAACTGGACCGCACTCAGTCTGATGTCTCTATCTACATCTTTGGTTGCCGCCCTCAAACAATCTCGTGAACGGGGGGTGTCCAGGTGTGCTAATGCTTCGATGTCCCTCCAGTCCCAGGGGGAGCGGGAGACGATGACCGATTCGATCGAGACCCTCTCCTCTGGAGTCATCTCGTCCAATGCTTCCAGGTCATATCCGATGCCATCGTGCCATTTGTCGAAGTTGATATTCTGGCTCTCCAGGAACCTCTGATATGGCTCTCCTTTGCCGGTTGCCCCCTCTTTTTCTTCCGACGCTCTCATGGCAGGTCGCTCGTGCTCTCGTTCGTACCCGCCCCTATATGAACCATCGGCAGACCATCATTATTGAGAGGTCCAATGTAAGGCTCGATCGTATTGCCTTAAAAAAAAAATAAAAATAAAATAAAAGGATTGGAAGGGGTTTGCGATGGACCTGATCACTTCTTCTTACGCATCAGGAAATAAGCGATACCTCCGATCGCTGCCACACCCACCACCGCTGCGCCGATGTACAGCATGGTGTTGTCAGAACCTCCATCACCAGAGTCTTCCTGTGGGCTCGTGGTCACTGGGGAGGATGCTGATCCAGCACCGACGGCGTTGACCGCCTTAACGGTGTAGGTGTAGTTGGTGCCCGCTGTCGCATCCTCGTCCACATAGGTCAGGGTGGTGGCCGAGACAGTCTCGATAAGTGAGGCCGATCCTCCCTCGGTGGCCCTTAGTACCTGATAGTTCAGGATGTCCGAGCCGCCATCTTCGATCGGGGCGGTCCAGGTCAGAGTGACCTTTCCCTTTCCCGGTGTTGCGACCAGGTTCTGCGGGGCTCCCGGCGCAGTGATAGCGGTGGCTGTAGCCGTAGCCTCACTGGACAGGGCGCTCTCTCCATAGGAGTTGTTCGCCCTTACCTTGTAGAAGTACGGGGTGCCAGGCGTGACATCGGAGTCAGTGTACGACGTTGCCCCTACCACAGTTGCCAAAGGTGTAGATTCCTCCCCGCCAGCCGTCGTGCCCCGGTACAACAGGTACTTGTCGACATTACCACCGGCTGGTTCGGTCCAGCTCAATGAGATGGAGCCAGCATTGCCCTGTGCATTCAGGCCCGTCGGTGTTCCCGGAGGTGTCCCTACTGCGGAAGGTGTCGCTTGCGCTGTGTTCGAGGCCACGCTGCTGCCCACGTCGTTGACGGCCTTGACCACATAGAAGTAGATCTGGTCGTTGGTGACCGTGGTATCGTTATATGTCAGGACGCCAGCGGCCACGTTGCCGATCGCCGTCGTACCTATGCTTCCAGCGGTCGTCCCTCTGAACACATCATACCTCGTTATCGCTGAACTTCCCGCACTAGATGGGGCCTGCCAGGTCAAAATCACATAACTATCATGTCCCCCGGCGGAAAGGCTCTGCGGGGCGCTCGGTGCGGTCCCTGTCGAACCGGACGCCGTAGCCGTGACCTGGTTGGAGGCAGGGCTGTCCCCACCGGTACCGATGGCCTTGACCACATAGAAATAAGGTGTTCCAGCCACCGCTGTTGTATCATTGTAGGTCAGGGTACCGGCCGCGACCGATGCCAAGGGGGTGGTGTCGAATGAACCTGAGCTGGTGGACCGGAATATGCTATATGCCGTGAATGCTGGAGTACCACTGCTGGTGGGCGCGTCCCAGTTCAGAACGATGTATCCTGTTCCGCTCTGAACCTCAAGGTTTAGCGGTGCACTGGGTGCTGACGTACCCCCGGTTGCGGTGCCGCTGACTACGTTGGAGGGTGTGAAACCATCCCCGTACTCATTGGCGGCCAGAACACGGTAGTCATATTCCACTCCTGGTATGCCCCACTCATCCACGAATTGGGCGTTCCCGACCGTGGCGACCAGGAAGCTATCTAAGGTGTCCCATGTCCCATCCGTGTCATTGCGTTGCACATCATAGTAGAGCAGATTTGCAGTGCCCTGGTAGGTCGGGCTGCTCCAATCCAGTGTGACCTTGCCTGCGCCACCCGTGGCTGCGAGGTCCGTAACCGCGTCGGGTACGTCCCCGGTCGGGCTGCCGAACGAGCTAGCCTCATTCGAGGCTTCGCTTAGCCCATACATATTGAGCAATTTCACGGTGTAGAAATAATTCACATCCACCTCTATTGTCGAGTCTGTATAGAAGATGGTTCCATCGAAATCCAGGT
>JACXTP010000174.1 GCA_016919625.1 Methanomassiliicoccaceae archaeon | reverse complement strand
TAGCGGTGGCGGCCATGGCCGCCTATGGTCTGAGCCTCTTATTCCCGGTGGAGCGATGGTACGAACTGGTGTTGGTCAGCATCGTCAGCTACTGCGTCTTTGCCTTGGTGCTGTTCATACTGAAGGAGCTGCAGAAGCGGGACCTGGACTTCTTCATGGACGTGGTCAACGTCGGGGAGATGATGTCTTACATCCGTTCCGAGCTGAAAGGAAAGTAGGCCCGAACATCGTCACAGCGACCGATAAAGGTCGAGGAGCCTGGCCCGCATGGCGCCCCAGTTGTACTCTCTCTTGACCGCATCTCTGCCATTTTCACCGAGCATCGCCCTTAGCTCCGGGTCAGCCAAACGTAGCAACGCTTCTTGGAACGAGGAAACGCTCCACTCGATGGCCAGCCCAGCCCTTGCGCTCTCGACCATCTCCCCGCTCAAGGTGCCCTTGGAGACGAGGACCGGCGTGCCTACCGCCATGGCCTCGAACATGCGGTTAGGGGTCCCGATGCGGTTGTTATGGTTGCTCGGATCAAGCATGGCGATGATCACATCGGCCTGGGCCATCTCATTCAACAAAGTGGCATGGTCAACATAACCTATGTACTGCACGTTGCGACCGGAGCCCGCGGCCTCCTCCACGAGGTTTCGTAGCGACCCGTCCCCGGCCACTCGTAGGAGGGTGCCATCGCCCTCCCGCACTGCCGCCAACGCCTCTTCTATGAAGCGTAGCGGCTCTAAGCTACCACCGTAGAACACCACCATTTTTTCGCGCTTTTGTCTGGTCTCCATCCCCTGTGGCGGCTCGATGCAGTTCATCACCACCACTGGTGGCCGGTAGGTCCAATCATTGAGATATTCAGCTATCCTCTGATTGGCGGCGACCACTCGGTCCGCTTTTCCGACCAGTACCTTCTCGAAAAGGTCGAACAGCCTCGCTACGCCACGAGGCAGGTCCTGGGACACCATGTCGGCATAGTGCTCATGGGCATCATAGATGAGGGGCGTGCCCCTCAGGCGAGAGATCAGCACACCCGCAAATAGCGTGTCCAGGTCATGGGCGTGCACCACATCGAAATGACGGCCTCTGGAGGAACTCAGGAGCGCCATGATGAAAAATGGATAGTTGAAGGCCATCCCGAATTTGGAATCGAACCTCCTGGTCCGCACCCGGTTCACCAGGATGCCGTCCTTGGCCTCCTCCATTGGACGTTTGTGCCCTCGGTCCCAGGCCAGCACGGTAACGTCATGGCCGTCGTCGACCAAGGCCCTGGCCTCCTTCTCCACCCGGACGTCGGGCCGGTACTCGTTGGAGAGGAGCATCAGGACCCGGTGGCGCAAGGTCTCCCCCTCACACTTCCACGGAGCACCCGCTCCGCAAGGATTCCTTCGCCCCCTCGATCATCTCCACGGTGCGGACCCCGATGGAGCCGCTGTTCCTGGTCTCCGCGGAAGGGTCGCCGATGGATTGGATGAAATGCAGGAGCTCGTCTCGGATGGTGTTGTTGCGAACCACGCCCAGCTGGTAGGTGTAACCGCTCTCGTAGACCGTGACCACCTGCCCCACCGCGTCTATGGTGCAGGAACGGTTCTCGCCCACCACCTCGATCTGGCGAACCTTCTTCGGAGATACCCAGTTGAGATGTGCCTGGGAGACCGCCCCGGACGGCATCTCGCTGATGATGTAGGCTGCCTCCTCCTGGGCCTTCTGACGGTAGGGCTTGGCCACGCAGGTGATGCGCTGGGGCCAGGCCTCGAAGAGATAGTTGACTATGTCGAAGTAATGAGGGGCCAGGTCCACGATGACGTCCCGGTCGGAGAACACTGGCTCTAGATTGGTCCAGGTTAGGTTGAGCAGGAAGACCCGCCCGAAGAAGTTCTCCTTCCACAGCCTCTTCACCTCGGCAAGGGCGTTGTTGAAACGGTATATGTGACCCACGGAAAGGGTGAGGTTCTTCTCCTCGGCGAGCTCCACAAGTTTGCGTCCCTCCTCGCTCGTCAACGTGATGGGCTTCTCCACAAGGACATGCTTGCCCCGTTCCAAGGCCTCCTTGCACGCCTGATAGTGGAGCGCGTTGGGCAAGCAGATGTGCACCGCCTGGATGGAGCTGTCAGCGATGACCTCCTTGTAATCGTGGACCAGGTTGGGGACCTGGTACCGGTCGCGGCAATACTCCAGGTTGCGGTCCATCAGATCGGAGACCGCTTTCACCTTGACGTTCTGGATGGAGCTATACTCCTCCACGATCTTCCTGCCCCAATAACCGACGCCCAGCACTCCGACCTCGAATCGCCTCATGTCATCATCTCCCGTAGAACTGTCTTATCTCCTCGGCCACGCGCCTAACCTGGTCGTCGGTCATGGTGGGGAAGATCGGCAGGGAGAGCAACATCTGCGATAGCTTCTCCGCCACCGGGAACTCGCCGCCCTTGAACCCGTAGAGGTCCTTGTAGACAGGCTGGAGATGGATGGGGACGGGGTAATGGACGCCGCACTCTATCCCTTTATCAATAAGGTGCTGGGCCAGAACATCCCGGCGCTGGCAGTGCACGGCATAGAGATGGAACACCGGGATCACGTCCTTGTCCCCCATGGGCGGAGGGGTGAGCTCCACTACGTCCTTCAAAAGACCCGTGTAGAGCCTGGCGATCGCCCGTCTTCTGTCGTTCCACTGGTCAAGATGCTTCAGTTGGACCAGCCCGAAGGCGGCGTTGCTGCTGTTGAGCCGGGAGGTGTAACCAATTACATCGTGCACGTAACGGGACACTCGTCCGCAGTCCCTGAGCTTGGCGATGCGCTTGGCCAGGTCAGTATCGTCGGTGGTTATCATGCCCCCGTCACCGCCCACCGTCATGTTCTTGGTGGGGTAGAAGGAGAAGCAACCCACGTGGCCGATGGACCCGGCCTTCTTACCATGGTATACCGCGCCATGTGCTTGGCAGGCGTCCTCGATGAGGATGAGCCCTTTCTCTTCGGCGATGGCCCCCAACGATCGCATGTCGCAGGGATGACCGAACAGATGGACGGGCATTAGGGCGGCAGTGCTCGGACCGATGGCCTGGCGCACCTTTGTCGGCTCTATGTTGTTGTCCGCCTGGGAGGCGTCGCAGAACGTCGGCACACCTCCGGCCTGGACTATGACGTTGGCAGTGGCCACGAACGACAAGGTGGTGGTGATGACCGGTTTGCCACGGACGCCCAACCCTTCCAAGGTCAGTTGCAGCGCGTTCGTTCCCGACGAAAGGGATATGGCATGCTTCGTTCCAGTGTACCGCGCGAACGCCTCCTCGAACTTGAAAACGCTCTCGCCCAGAACCATCTTCTCGTTACGCAGGGCGTTGGCAGCCGCCTCCACCATCTCATCGGTCACTGTGGGTCTCGCCGCTGGAATCCTTTCCATTCAATCACCTCTCCTCTTGATCGGTCTGGCCGGGTTACCTACCACCAACTCACCTGGTGGGACGTCCTTGGTCACCACGGCGCCCGCCCCTACTGTGGCGCCTTCGCCGATCGTCACGCCGCACACTATGGTCGCGTTGGCTCCAATGGATGCGCCGCGCCTTACCATCGTGGGGGTTATGGACCAGTCACCCACCGCATGGGGGTGGAGATCGTTTGTGAACGTGGCATGAGGCCCAACGAAGACCTCGTCCTCGATGGTGACCCCGCTAGGTATGAATGCGAAGGCCTCGATCTTGCACCTATCGCCAATGATCACGCCGCGCTGAATTTCCACGAAGGCCGCCACCTTGCAATCCTTGCCGATCTGGAAGCCATAAAGGTTGACAAAATCGCGAACGATGGTGCCATCCCCGATCTTGCAGTCCTTTATGGAATAGAACTCGGCCAACAGCTTCATCTCGACCGGGTTTGGAATGTCCCTTTTGATACTTATTTGCTATCGTCTGACTGGCCCTGTCGGATAATGATTGTACCTGGCTATCGTTGCGAACTGGCGTAGCATTTTTTCATGGATATTATTACGGCATTCATTATAAAAGTCGAAACAATTAATAGAGATGGGTGGGCATCCACACTCCGCATGGACGTCTCGATGCTCTTGCTAGCAGCCGCCTCTTCATTCCTTTTCGGAGGTTTCTTCGTCCAATACCTGACTTGCATGCCTCGATCCGTCGCGATTTTCGCGGTCCTTATGATCCTTTCTTTGGGCACAGCGGTCTATTCCCTCACGCAACTATCTGGAACTGATGTCTGGATCGGCATAGCGCTGGCGGTCCTCCTTGGATCATTGGGCTACAGCCTTATGGCTCGGTTCGTGTTGGGCATCAAGTACCAAAGGCCGGTCCCCGAACCAATCGCTCCGCGCGAAAAAGGGGCTAACTCCGGACCTACGGCCATCGTCTACTTCAGCCATGGAGAGTCGCAATTCTATGAACCCATGAGCTGGGTGCTCCAGTTCAGGGAGTTCGACGAGCAGGGCGTTCCTTTCATGCCCTTCCTCGCCCGCCCATTCTTCCTGTTCATCCTCCGTTCTAAGTACAAAAAGGCGGGCAAGAGCAACCACACCGAGGTCCATGAACGGATGATGCGGGCATTGGAGAGACGGTACCGGAACGATGGTGACAAGGACACCCGGTTCTACCTGTCCTTCCTGGACTCGGACCCAAGGGTGGACAGCGTTGTCGCCAAGGCAGTCAATGAGGGGGCCATGCGGGTGGTGGTGGCAGAGGTTTTCCTCACGGACTCGAACCATACCCAGGAGGGGAAGCACCAGGTCGAGACGCTCGGCCTGGGGAGGATGGGCATCGATGTCAAGTACACCCGTACCCTCTGGAACTCGGAGAAGTTACATCAGGCGTTCCTTGCAAAGGCGGACCGCGTGGTGCCAGTGACGGAAAGGGGAGAGGTCGGTGTCCTACTGGTCGGGCATGGCCAACCTAAGGAGTGGGACCGGGAGTTCCCCACGGAGACGGAGCATGAGAACAACTTTCGGATCAAGGTCATGGACCTCTTCGTTGCCAACGGTTTTAAAAGGGAGAACGTGAGCCTCGCCTGGATGGCCTTCCGCCAACCTTCCCCCCAAGATAAGGTGGAGGAGCTGGTGGCCAAAGGCGTGAGGAAGGTCATTTACTTCTCTGCCGCCATCAGCGCTGACGCGATACACAGCCAATGCGACATACCTGATCTGGTGCATAAGGCCAGGGTAGGCAGCGATGTGGAACTTTTGAACCTAGGGGCCTGGAACGACGACCCCCTGGTCATCGATGCCATCAAGGAGAGGGTGGACGAGGCCCTGTAGATTTGGTTATCCTACCGCGGAAGCGGGGCGAAATCATCATATCCATCGGCCAAGATGCTAGAGCGTTTCCGATGATGGTGAGCGTAGTCCTCAATGTCATGAACGAGGAGAAGAACATAGCCGACCTCCTAGACTCCCTGGTCATCCAAGAGCAGCCCATGGAGGTGGTGGTGGTCGATGCCGCCAGCAAGGACCGTACCCGGGAGATCGTGCAGAAATATGTGGAGAGGTACCCCTTCATCAGCCTGCATGTCAAATCTGGCCGCCGAGGCGAGAGCACCAATTATGGAGTGGAGAAGGCGAAGGGCGATATCCTGGCGTTCATCGGCGGCGACTGTCTGGCCAATCCATTTTGGATAAGGGAGCTGCGCAAGACCATCATGGACGGGAACGGCGTGGTGGTCGGTAAGACCATCACCATTGGTCTTGACGCCTGGGTGGACCTGGACCGGGTGGAGCTTTTCTACCGAGGCAATGATATCTCCTGGCCCAGCTGCAACGAGGCCTTCAAACGCGAAGCGGTGATCCAGGCGGGCATGTTCGACCCCTGGTTCATCACCGCCGAGGACATAGACCTGAACATGAGGGTGGTGGAGAAAGGCTTCAACATCGCCTACAACGAGAATGCTATTGTCTACCATCGCCATAAGTCCACTATCTATCGTTTCTTCAGACAGGCCTTCTGGAACGGAGCTGGGCGCAAGCAGCTCACCATGAAGCACGGGCGGTTGTGGACCAGCTACGACCCACTGCGTATGTTCAAACAGAAGACCACATTCTGGTCCCTGACCAGGCTGTCGGTGGCCATGATGGGCTACGTGGCCTTCAAGCTTTTCGGGGACCGCGCTCCATGATTAGTTGAAAGATCGTCCCTTGCTATCAACCTCTCTCAAGCATGCAACAACCCTTATATCAGGAGGGGGGCGTTCCTGGCATTTGACATGCGGATCACGGTCATCATCCCAACCATGAACGAGGAGGCGGGAATAGGCGGAGTGATAGAGTCGGTCAGGAAGGCCCTGGACGGCACGGAGTTCTCCTATGACGTCATGATCGTCGACACCAACTCCAAGGACCGGACCAAGGACATCGCCAAGGAGATGGGGGCGCTGGTCATTGAGGAGCCCCGTCGTGGGTACGGGCGGGCCTATAAGACCGGTTTCGAAAAGGCCGAGGGGGACATCATCGCCACACTTGACGCGGATTGCACCTACCCGGCGGAAGAGATACCCAGGCTGACCCGCATGCTGCAGATGGAATCGCTGGACTTCATCACCACCAACCGCTTCGCCATGTTGGAGGAGGGGGCGATGTCGGCCAAGCACACCCTAGGCAACAAGGCGCTCACGTTCACTACAAACCTCCTCTTCCATGTCTGGATCAAGGATTCGCAGAGCGGCATGTGGGTGTTCCATCGCTCATTACTGGACCGATTGGACCTGACCTCGGATGGCATGGCCCTTTCGGAGGAGATCAAGATCGAGGCCTTCCGCAAAGGCAAGGCCAGAGAGGTCCCGATCGAATACCGACGCCGGGTGGGAGAGGTGAAGCTGTCTTCCTGGAAGGACGGTTACAAAAACATCCGTTTCCTGTTCACGAAGCGCCGCACCTTCAAGCAAGACCGCTGAGCTCTTTTGCGATGGCCAAACCTTCGACCAGTTTCACCCTAGCCACCTTATTGTAGATGCAGGCGGAGGGGTGGTAGGTGGGCATTACGGTTATCACGATCCCGTCCAGGACCACTTCCCGGACGCGGTTCGCCTCCTCCCCCATGCGCACAGGCCTTCCCAGCAGGTTCTCGGTGGCGGTCGCCCCCAAGGGAACGACCAGACGTCGGCCAGGCAGCTCTTCCATCAGGTAGGGTCGGCAAGCCGATATCTCGTCGGGCTCGGGACGGCGGTTCTGCGGCGGTCGGCAGCGCACGGTGTTGGTGATGAGCACGCTATCGCGCCTAAGGTCGGCCTGTTCGAGGCATTTGTCCAACCATTTCCCCGCTCGGCCCACGAAGGGGCGTCCCGACTGGTCCTCCTTCTCCCCTGGGCCCTCCCCGATCAATAACAATGGAGAGCTCTGGTCTCCCTGCGGGTTGACGACCTGGGTGCGACCTTCGCAGAGGCGACACCGGCGGCATCGGGGATCGGTTGACATCACTGCCCCAGGACCTCGGTGGCGGTGACCAGGGCGGTCAGTTCGGTCCCGGCATCGCGAAGCCTCTCCCGTCCGCCCTCCTCCCGATCCACCACGCTGAAGACATGGTCGACCACCATGCCTTCGGAGCGAAGGAGGTCGAGCGCGAAGAGCGCCGACCCGGCGGAGGTGACCACGTCCTCCACCACTAACACCCTCTCCCCCTTTTGGTAGGCACCCTCGATGAGCTTGCTGGTGCCATGGTCCTTCTTCTCCTTTCGCACCATGATGAAAGGAATGCCGGTCTCCAACGATAGCGCTACCGCCAATGGAATGGAGCCCAGAACCACTCCGGCGATGCGGTCCGCCTCGATCCCCTTGTGCCTCAGCTCCGTCGCCATCTCGGCGGCCACCAACCTCAGCACCTTGGGGTCGGTGCTGGCCTTCTTTATGTCGATGTAGTAACGGCTCTTCTTGCCCGAGGCCAGGGTGAAGTCCCCATAGAGTATGGCCCCGCACCCGACCAGCGCCTGCTTCATCTTCTCGCTCATGATCTCACCAGGGAACCTTCTTAAGACCTTTCTTGTAACCGATGATGTTGACCCCGCGATGCAGGATCGGCGTTATGACCAGGACCGCGATTAGACTTATGACGTGCTCCCCCTCGATGAACGCGCCGATGAACCAGTCTGGCACTATCAACAGGGCCAGCAACATGGCCCCAGCAATGAAATTATACTGGTCCAGGACCGGTGCCTTATCTCCACGCTCCAATCCCAATCGGCGTTTGATGAAGGCGCTGACCAGGTCCCCCAATAGTGAACCGAGGGCGAGGACGAACACTACCAGGATGGCCTCGGGCACCGGGCCGAAGCCCCAGAACTCCTTGGCGTCAAATGGGTAGGCGATGAACAACTGGATTATGCCGATGCATGTGCCGGCGCTAACCCCGCCTATGAAACCCCTCCAGGTCTTTCCGTCCCCCAGCAACCGCTTGCCCTTCCAGCTCTTGCCGAGGTCCATGGGCAGGCCACCGCCGAACAGGACGGCCGCGGAATTGGGCAGGAAGGCGGGGAGCATGAGCCAGAAGCCCAGGAAGATGAGGAGCAAGACCTCGGTTAGGTCCATGGCGGCCGATTCCCCCCATCGATTAAGAAACTTTCGACGGCCCAGGAGGACTGGAGCCCCTTTCCTCGAAAAAGAGCAGCAGGTCGTTAGCCGGCGATTCGCTGAGGATGAGGTCGAAACGCTCCTCGAACTGCTTGGCGCGCTTGTCCATGATCAGGGCCGCTCCCACGTCCGTCTCCGTGCGTATCAGGCGTCCGATGGCCTGGGCCATCTTGCGGTAGGTCGGCGCCTTGACGGTGTACTCCCAACCCTTGCGGAAGCGGGTCTCATAGAAATGCATGAGGGCACGCTGCTTCGCGGTCGGACGAGGATATGGCAGACCCACGATCAAGGCCAGCTCCAGCTCCCGGTCGGGGAAGTCGATACCTTCGCTGATCCTTCCCCCCATCACGGCGAACAACACCGCCCCATGTTCGCTTTGGCCCTTGAAGCGGGAGACCACCTCCATCAGGTCGTTCTGGGCCATGCCACGTTCTTCCACGTGCACCTTGCGCTTCATGCGCGGCAGAACCCGGTCGGCTATGAACCTCTCCATTAGCGAATAGGAGGGAAAGAAGACCACGGTGTTGCGCTTGATCACGTTGCAAACTTGCACCACCTGGTCCTCTAGGCGCTGCACCATGTCCGCATCGGCCGCCATCTCCTCATATTTGGTGGTGACATCGTCCAGATAGAATATGGCCCGGTTCTCCGGTGGGAAAGGGGATGGGAAGGTCATGAGCACACTGTCCCGAGGCAGCCCGATCGAGTCCCGGTATTCGGACAAGGGGGCCAGGGTGCCGGACATGTGCAACGAGCCCCCCGACCCCAAGAGCACCGAGGTGGTCACCTCCGGGTCCAGGCAGTAGGCCCGGAAACTGGGGTTATCGCCTCCGAGGATGAGCTTGACATAAAGCGCGTCATCCAGGCTGGTCCAATAATTTATGAAGGAGCCGAGGGCGAATATGTAGGAGCGGGGCAATCGGCCTTCCATGGTGCGCTGCTCCTTAATGATCTCCCCTTGCTCCATCATCATCTTAGCGGCCGCCTGCAGCCCGCGCGAGGAGGTGGTGAAGGCTGACATAAGCCCTTCCTCCAGGAACGACGGCGGGATGAGTCCGTCCTCGTCGATGAGGTAGTCGCGCACCGCCTCTTCCAACATGCGCCGGGTCTGCACCAGCACATCGCGGATGCTCACTCCTTCCAGCACCTCGGGGTCGCCGTACTCCTCGATCTCCCGCCCTACCGCGTCCAGCGTCCAGGTCGACAGGGAGAAGCTCTCCACGTCCCTGGTGTAGTCTGGCAGGTTGTGCGCCTCGTCTATTATTATGAACAGGTCCTCCAGGGAGACGTTCATCCAGTTGAGGAGAGAATGACGGATGAAGGGGATGAAGAAGTAAGCGTAGGGAGCGGCGATCACGTCTGCCTCTGCCGCTAGTTCCTTCATGAGCTCGTGAGGACAGTAGCGATACTTTTCGCAATATTCCACGAACTCCTCGGCGGTGGGAAGCTGCTGGCGGCACCAGGCGGCGATGGCGTCCCGGTCCGCCGCCATAGTCTCGGCGAAGAAGCGGCAGCCGCCATCGCCCTGCATGGCCTTTTTCTTCTTCTCCCGGCACAGTCGGGCCAGCTCCTCCGGGTTGCCGCCCTTGAGGTCCGGGTCCTGGCGCACCAACGGGCAGGTGACCTGGCGCCCTTGAATGGCCAGGCCGAAGACGGGAGCCTTCTGCGCGATGCGCCTAAGCTCCATGATGACCTGCTTCTCTTGCGAATTGGTCCGGGTCAGGTAGAGGACCTTGCGGCCCTGGGGCAACGCTTCCTGAAGCGCACCGCACAAGGCGCATACCGTCTTGCCCGTTCCTGTTCCACTCTCCAAAACCACGTGGCGCCTCTTTGCCGCGGTGCTCGCCACCAGCGAAACGAACTCCGTCTGGTGAGGCCGGTGAGGGTAGGGGAAGAGGTCCATCTCGAGAGCTATCCCTATGAACGTCAATATGGTTTCCTTGAGGTCCC
Organism: Methanomassiliicoccaceae archaeon; assembly: GCA_016919625.1. Lineage (GTDB taxonomy): Archaea > Thermoplasmatota > Thermoplasmata > Methanomassiliicoccales > UBA472 > JACXTP01. The sequence goes on along the minus strand of JACXTP010000174.1, from coordinate 5,804 downwards.
CGAAACTGTCAGGGACCGAATGAAAAAAAAATCACTTGGTGCGCTGCCAGATCTCTTCCGGCACTTCGCCATAATCAAACGAGGCGTCCTCGTTCCCCGCGCTCAGGCTGCCATCCACATTTATCAGCTCATGGATGCGCTCCTTGCGGAAAAGCCAGTAATGGATGCGCCACTCCCTTCCGTCGTACAGGGTGGTCTCCTCCCGCTCGGTGGTGAGTATACCGGTGTCCTCCAGTTGATAGAAGGCGTCCCGGTCCTCCGGTTCCAAGATGTTGTCGATGATCCTCTCGCTATAACCAAAGAAGTTCAGAACGTGTTGGGCCATTCCCCGGGCCTGTTCCTCCGGCATGCCCTCGCGGTCAATGCCGTTTCGGATGGCGTTGGTTAGGTCTTCCACGGTCAAGGTGGTACACTTATTGTCGAAACATATCTCAAAGGTTGGTTGTTTCGCGCCTCCACCGGAGACGAACGGGACATCGTCCTTGATGCTAGAATCCCCGACCATAGAAATGGTCGCGGACTTGCTCCCGGCTTTCTTGGCTCCAGAAATAACTCTTCCCTTGGCACCTGCACCGCTTTTCATGCTAACTGGCCTCTGAACGATATAATGAATCCATAAGAAATTGAATTTAAACCATTCACAATAAGGTATATATATATTTTGGTCGACGCCCCTATATTTTGATACGATGTTTCGCAAGGCCCGATGCCTTTCCAAGGTTGAAATCCAGATTTGAAATTTTGTTACGACACGTTTATAAGAACCTATGCAGAAATATTCCGCCATCTAAATAACATCATCTTTTTCGCAGATGTCCCAAATGATAGCGGAGTTCGGCGCTTACGCCCATGGGCACCATAGAGCAAGGGGACATGGATGATGTCATTGCGGTCATCATGAACTATCTGGAAGGTCTTGAGCATGTCAAGCCGAACGATGAGCGACGTCATGATCGTTGACCATAAGATTGAGAGCCACATTAATGACAATGTGGAGAGCGTCCGCGCCAAGCTATGACCTTGAGGCCATGAGGGCCTCCAAGCACTCCACGATCCTTTGCGAGACGTGCTTGTCCCCATAGGTAAGGGTTGGCTCGGACTTGGGCCTCGGTCTCTGCAATGCTGCGGCGATCCGCACCTTGTCGGCCCCTGTAAGAACGTTCCAACCCCCTTCCAAGGTCTCCACCCATTCCGTCTCGTCCCGCACCGTGACGCAAGGCACCCGGAAGAAATAGGCCTCCTTCTGCACGCCACCGGAATCGGTCATCACCATGCGGGCGTGCCTCTCCAACGAGGTGAATGCCAGGAAACCCTGCGGCTCCGCCAGCTTGATGTGTCCGGCGGCCTCCAGACGGGATAGCGCCCCCCAGGAGCGGAGGTTCTTCGCAGTGCGTGGATGTAGCGGAAGGACTATGTCCCCATCGTACTCCAGCATGGCCTCGATTATGCTCTCCATGTTCTCCCTTGAGTCGGCGTTCTCCTGGCGATGGATGGTGGCCAGGACATATCCTCCGCGTCTGGTGCCGAAACGTTCCGGCACGGCAGGGTCCAGCAACGGTTCGATCTCCAGCAGCACCTGGGCCATGGGGTCGCCCACCAGGTGGCAGCCCTTCTGCACACCCTCCTTCTCCAGGTTGGCCATGGCCAGCTCGGTAGGGCATAGCAGCAGGTCGGACATATGGTCGGTTAGCACCCGGTTGATCTCCTCGGGCATGCCCCGGCGGTAGGACCTCAGGCCAGCCTCAACGTGCGCCACCGGGATGAGGAGCTTGGTGGCGGCAAGGGCCCCGGCCAATGTAGAATTGGTGTCGCCGTAGACCAGGACCATATCTGGCCTTTCCCTCATGAATACCTCCTCGATGGCCGAGAGCATCCTCCCGGTCTGCTCCCCATGGCTCCCAGACCCCACGCCCAAGTTATGGTCCGGCTCAGGGATGCTAAGCTCCTCGAAGAACACCTGGCTCATCTTATAATCATAATGCTGCCCAGTATGGACAATGATGTGACGGTGTCTCTTCACGACCTCGCGGTGCAGCGGTGCCAGCTTGACGAACTGAGGCCTCGCTCCCACCACTGACGCTATGCGCATGTCCCGGAATCGGGGGCACTGCTCTTAACCATTTGCCAACCCGTTCAGACGTTCATGTACTCCTTGGCCTTCATGTGGCTGAGGCGGACATAGTGGGCCTCCTGGAAGTTAGGCAGCGCCTTCAGCGCTTCCAGCACGTCCTTGGTGACCGGGTCGTCGACGGAGATGAGCATCAAAGCCTTCTTGCCCTTGCCCTCACGGCCTACGCCCATCTGGGCGATGTTGATTCCTTTGGAGCCCAGCAACGAACCGACGCGGCCGATCATGCCCGGCATGTCCTCATGCTTGGTGAGAATGAAATCGCCCTCCAGCGGCATGTCCAGGTCGAACTCGTCGATGCCGAGCAGCCTCGGCTCGTCGGAGGGGAAGGCCGTGCCGCGCACCTCGTGACGGCTGCCGTCGGAATGGACCCGCACCACCAGCATGTTGGTGTACAGGCCCGCCTCGTCCACCTTGGCTTCCATGATCTGGATGCCTTTCTCCCTGGCGATGTGGTTGGCGTTGATGACATTGGTGTTCTCGCCGGTGATGTTGGAAAGTACGCCGATGAGGGCGGAGACCGTTACCATCTTAGTGTCCAGGTTGGCGATCTCGCCGTGCACTTCCACCTCCACCTTCTTGACCGGTCCGTCGACCAGCTGCAAGCAGAAAGAGCCCAAGCGCTCGGCGATGCCCACGAACGGTGCCACCTTGGGGTCCATCTTGCTCATGGGCGCGTTCACGGCGTTGGAGATCTTGTTCTCCAGCAGGAAGATCTTGACATGTTCCGCCATCTCCATGGAGACCTTCTCCTGGGCCTCCTTGGTGCTTGCACCTAGATGGGGCGTGAGCACGACATTGTCCAGCTCAAGCAGCTTTGAGCCCTTGGGAGGCTCGCTCTCGAAGACATCGATGGCGGCGCCGGCGATGCGTTTGGTCTGGAGCGCCTCCACCAAGGCCGCCTCGTCCACGATCTCTCCGCGGGCGCAGTTGATCAGCACCACGTGAGGGCGCATGATATCGAACTGGGACTTGCCGATGAGGTGATGGGTGCCTGGGGTGAGGGGTGCATGGATGGTGATGATGTCCGCCTCCTCCAGCACCTTCTCCAGCGACATCAGACGCACTCCCAACTTGACCGCCAGTTCTTGGGATATGAACGGGTCGTACCCGATGAGCTTCATGCCGAAGGCCTTGGCCTTCTTGGCCACCTCTCCGCCGATACGGCCGATGCCCACGATGCCCAGGGTCTTGCCGCTGAGCTCGATGCCCATGAACTTGTTGCGCTCCCACTTACCCGCCTTGACGGAGACGTCGGCCCAGGGGATATTCCTGGCCCACGAAAGCATCATGGCCATGGTGTGCTCCGACGCTGAGACGATGTTCGCCGCCGGTGTGTTCATGACCAGCACCCCGCGCCGGGTGGCCGCGTCCACGTCCACGTTGTCGACGCCCACTCCGGCCCGTCCCACCACGCGGAGCTTCTTCCCGGCCTCGATGACCGGGGCGGTCACCTTGGTGCCGCTGCGCACTATTAGCGCCTCGTAGTCGCCGATGATCTTGATGAGGTCCTCCTGGGATATCTTCGGCCGGACGTCCACGTGCACCTGTGGGTCCTTGGTGAGCATATCGATGCCCTCCTTGGAGAGCTCGTCTGTGATCAGGATCTTCATTTCATCTCCTCCAGAACTGCGTCCATCACATCGGTTAGCTCCTTAATATGAGATGTGGTGAGGTCACCCATGTGCCCGATGCGGAAGGTGCTGTCCTTCACCTTGCCATAGCCAGGCGATATCTCATAACCCTTCTCGCGGACCTTCTTGTCGAAGGTGGCGACGTCGAATCGTCCTGACTCCACCACGGAGATGGAGCGGGAACGGAAGCCGTGCTCGGCGTAAAGGCCGAAGCGCTTCATGGCCCACTCGTGCACCATCTTGGTCATGGCCTCGTGCCGATCATACCTAGCACTGGAACCCTCCCTCAGCCATTTGTCCAGCTGGTAGTCGAGCCCATAGAGCAGCGATACGGCGGGAGTGGTGAGGGGCAGGTCCTTGTCCGCGAACTTCTTGATCTCCACCAGGTCAAAGTAGTAGCCGCGGTTCTGCACCGTCTCCGCCTTCTTCATGAGTCGTTCCGAGACGCAGATGATAGCAAGACCGGGTGGCAAAGCGAGCGCCTTCTGGCTACCGAAGACCATCGCGTCCGGTCGCATCTCACGGAGATGCATGTCCACAGCGCCCACCGCGGTCACGCCGTCCACGAACAGCAACGGGTCGCCGTTAGCACGGACCGCGTCCGCGATCTCTAGCATGGGATTGAGCACGCCAGTGGAGGATTCGTTCGAGACCACGGTGATGGCCTCGGCCTCCGGGCTGATCTTGCCCTCGATGTGCTCCCTACGCACTGCCTTGCCCCAGGTGGCATCGATGCGATCGACCGTTTTCCCGTTCAGGGTACCGATCTGCTGCCAGCGGTCGCCGAAGGAGCCGTTCGAGATCCCCGTCATCTTCTTGTGCACGCCACAGCGCACACACGATTCCAGGAACCCCGTGGCCGAACAGGGGGACAGGAATATCTCCAGGTCCGTGTCCAAGGCCTTGTGCAGCTTCTCCACCACGCCATGCTGCAGGTTCTGGTAGTCCTTGCCTCGGTGCACGACCATGGGGCGGCTCATCGCCTCCAGGGTGTCCGGGAAGACCTCGACTGGGCCCACTGTGAAAAGCTTTCTGCTCATTTCAACCAACTCTCATTGACGACCATGTCCGTTCAAAACCAGGATTTTGGCTCGACCGGCCCGATGGGACCGAGAGGCTGCTGGCATTATGAATGGTGGAAAATAGGCAGGTAACATTGCCTTTTTAAATAAGTTTTTCTGAGGCTGGTCCTCAATGGAGCGATTGGTCATCGCTTGGCCAAAAGTGCTTGGTACTGATCCACGAACCATTTGGCCGTGGATTCTGGGTCGTGATGCGATCGGACATAGGTAGGACCCTTCGCAGCGATGACTTCCAGGTTATGTCGGTCTCTGATCAATGGGGTTAGACATTCGGCCAGGTCGTTTGCGGTCGTTCCCCTCGGAGAGACCACAGGCAGGTCGTCCGGATAGTGCGACCTAATGCCAGGATCGATGAATGATACGGCGACGCGCCCTCTGGCCAGCGCCTCCAGGGACAACTTCCCATAGATGCCCGGGACCCCGGTTAGTTCCTCCCTAGATATCCAATCCGCCACGATGTGAGACCTGCCCACTTCCTCCATTGCCTTACTGTGTGGGACTCCATCCAAAATGAAGAGTTCGACGTCCAGCCCGCTCGCCTTAAGCTTGCGAACCGCCTCCTCGATTACCTCCGTGCCCTTGATCCTCCGGTCCGAGGGAATGTGGACGACCTTGGTGCTTGAAGTGTCTGGAAGATCAGAAGTACTTTCGGGCAGATCGACGGGGTTCGGGACATAGCGACATTCGGGCAACCAGCGAAGCAGGTCTGGGGTTGCCACCACCCCGAGGTCGATGAAGCGCCGGTAGTGCAGACCGTACCCTTGTCTTGTCTCCGAGCCATGGTAATGACCGATGAGGATCTGCTTGGTCGTCATCCTACTGAGAAGGATGTCGATCCTCTTTCTTGTGAGCCCCCCATGCACATGGAGGACATCGTAGCCTCGGCATGTCCTAAGCACTTTAACCATCTCGGATGGAAGCCGTATCCCTTTGCCCTGATAGACATGCTCGTGGTCGACC
>JACXTP010000173.1 GCA_016919625.1 Methanomassiliicoccaceae archaeon | reverse complement strand
GCGCCCACCGGGCAGGCGTTCTTCTCCGCCGGTAAACATAGCTTCTCACCCTTTCTAGCCTTCATGATCGACTGGCAGTGCCTGGTGGCGCTCTCCACGGCGGGATAGTCTGATGGGATGCTCTGCCCCTTCTTGATCAGAGTTACGGCCACTGGTTCGGTCCGAAGACCCAATGCGTTGATGAGACGTTGAGATAGATCTGCGTAGTTGGTCATGATTAAACACCCATTAATCCAATGGACGGACTCACTCATTATTAATAAATGACGGATATCCCTGCGTGCGGCCAGTGAGCTGGTTTGGGATTAACTATAGTGATGACATCTCACTTGGCTATGACCACCCATCTGTCATAGAAAGGATCCCTCTCGTTCTCGAAGACCTCAACCTTTCGCCCGACGCACCAAGGGACGATGGCATGAGCCTCCATCTCCGTTTCGACGGTGACCAACGTCGTCCTGGACAATTGTAAGGCCTTTTCGATTATCTGCTTCCACAAGAACGAATTGAACTCCGCGATCTTGCCCGCCATGAGCACCATGCCGAAAGGCTCCGGTTCCACATAGACGTCGGCGCGTGTAGCGTCGATCTGCATGACCTCGTGGTAATAGAGTCGGCCCTTCTGCAGGCCGAGAGAGATCAAGGCCAGGTCCATATCATAGGCTACCGCGTTCATGCCCAGCTCGTGTAAGGCCAGCGACCCAAGGCCTGAGCCGCAACCAACGTCCAGACAGGTCTTGCCCTTATGCTTACCGAAGCTCTCCTTCAATAGGTCCTTGACCTTGGACAGGCGGTCCATTGACAGATCTTCCCCGGCAGGGGCCACGTTGTGAGCGATTAGGACCGAGTAATACTCCCGGACCGCTCCAACGTAATCCCGCCGCCGGGTCTGAAAGACGCCAAGTTCCATATCCTCTATCATCGCGATCAGGCCATCCGTCGGTTCCCTGTGGATCATATTGATGCCATACCAGGAGTCCTGCTTCACGGCCATGGCCAGAGGCCTTTCCTCCTCATCCAGGAGCACCCTGCCTTCCATGGCCCCCAAGGCCACCAGCTCGTCGGTGAAACGTTGGTCGATGAGGCGGTCGTAGGACGGTTCGATAAAGAACAGTTCGTCCAGGCCAAAGAGGTCGCTGGTCATCATGATGCTCCCCCGGTGAACTGACGGGACTCTAAAAATAGATTTGCAATTGGGGATTTATGCTCAGCCGAAATCCACCATCCTCTGTTCGTAATCATCGAGAAGGGCTTGGCGGTAGGCTTCGGCCTCGCTGGTCGGAACGATGTATTCCTCCTTGACCAAGCGCAACAGTTCGTTGGCCACATTGGTCCGGGTGTCCAATCTCATCTTCATGACCCGGTCCATGATGCCCTCCAGCCCTGGGATGCGGGCCACCTTGCCGTTCACAATGATGCAATCAGCCAGACTGTCGATGTCATTGCTATTGCCACAGTTGACGCACTCTATGGTCTTCCTTACCATGACCACCCCGCCCTAGCGATCGGGAACGCCCTTAGTAAAAATAAGTCGGAATTTAATATAATGCTTTTGGTGCGTGCCGCCCATGCCATCAACATAAATAATCAGTCCCCGATGCCGTTTTCTATAAGGGGCGGACTCATGCGCATCGCCATCATTGGCACAGGTTATGTTGGACTGGTCACCGGGGCTTGCTTCGCCGATCTCGGCAACGATGTGGTATGCATCGATGTCATTGAGGATAAGGTGAGGGCGATCAATGAGGGAAAGGTCCCCATCTACGAGCCCGGACTGGAGGGCCTGCTCAGGAAACAACTGGCCGAGGGCCGCCTTCGCGCCACCACTGACATGGACGCCATGCTTGGCGCCGAGGTTTCCTTCCTCTGCGTGGGCACACCCTCGCGTAAGGATGGCTCCCTGGACCTGAAGTATGTCCGTTCCGCCGCCCGCGCTGTGGGGGAAAGGTTGGCCCTGATGGACCGACGCCATACGGTAGTGGTCAAGAGCACCGTCATGCCAGGCACCACCCGGGATGTGGTCCTTCCCATCCTGGAGAGGACCTCTGGACACCGATCGGGGAAAGACTTCGGCGTGGCCATGAACCCTGAGTTCCTTAAGGAGGGCATGGCGGTCCATGATTTCATGCACCCAGACCGGATAGTTATCGGTGCCGAGGACGATGATGCAGCAAAGGTCCTTTCCGAACTGTACCTAGGTTTCGACTGCCCCATGCTGCGTGTGGACACCGCAACGGCAGAAATGGTCAAGGTGGCATCGAACGCCTTCCTCGCCACAAGGATCTCTTTCGTCAACGAGGTGGGGAACGTTTGCAAGTCATTGGGCATCGACTTCCGCAAGGTGGCGGAAGGGATGGGCCTCGATCCAAGGGTGGGGAGGTACTTCCTTCGCGCCGGCTGTGGTTTCGGCGGCTCATGCTTCCCCAAGGACCTCAAAGGACTTATCGCCGTTTCCAAGAGGCAGAATATAAGGCCATTACTGTTGGAGGCGGTCCAAAGGGTGAACCAGGTCCAACCCGACCGCATGCTCTCGCTCCTCGAGCAGCACATCGATCCCCATGGCAAGAACATAGCGGTTCTAGGCCTTGCCTTCAAACCTGACACAGATGATGTGAGGGAGGCGTCCTCGCACAGAGTGGTGCTGCGATTGAGGAAGAAGGGAGCGAACGTTTTCGTCTACGACCCTAAGGCCATGGATAATTTCCGACGGGAGCATCCCGATGTAACCTATTGTCGCACGGCCCGGGAGTGTGTGGATGCGTCCGATGCTGTGCTTCTGCTCACGGAATGGAAGGAGTTCGAGGACCCGTCCCTCTACGGGGACAAGCTGGTGGTGGATGGGAGGGGCGTCGTGCGAACCAAGAACTACGAAGGAATCTGTTGGTGATCTAAATGAAAGCCGTAATTCCCGCCGCCGGTTGGGGTCTGCGCTTCCTGCCGCTGACAAAGGAACAGCCCAAGGAGATGCTGCCCGTTGTGGACAAGCCCACCATCCAATATGTCGTGGAGGAGGCCTTGGACTCTGGCATAACTGACATCGTCATCATCACTGGTCGGCACAAGAGGGGCATCGAGGACCACTTCGACCGCTCTTACGAGCTTGAGTCCATCCTAGAAAGGGGAAACAAGACCGAATACCTTCGCCAAGTGCGGGAGATCTCCAGCATGGCGGACATCCATTTCATCAGGCAAAAGGAGCAAAAGGGGCTCGGCGACGCTGTTCGCATGGCGCGCCAACATGTCGGGGATGAACCGTTCGCCGTGATGCTGGGGGACACCATCTACAGGTCCAAGGTGCCTGTGGTGAAGCAGCTCATGAACGTGCATGAACGCACTGGTCGCTCCGTGATCGCCATCGAACCTGTGCCCAGGGAGAAGGTCAAGGACTACGGGATCGTGAAGGGGCAGCAGATCGAGCCCGACCTGGTGCTCATCGACGACCTGGTGGAGAAACCGCACCCGGAGCTTGCCCCGTCCAACCTTGCCATCGCCGGGACCTATGTCCTCACGCCCGCCATATTCGACTGCATCGAACACACCACCCCCGGACTGAACGGTGAGGTTCAGCTTACGGACGCCCTCCGACTTCTGCGGATGAGGGAGGAGATCTACGGTTGGCGCTTCGAGGGCAAACGGTACGACATTGGGGACATGCTGGGGTGGCTCAAGACCCAATGTGAGCTCGCCCTAGCCAACCCCGCCTATGCAGCGCCCTTGCGTGCCCATATGGAGCAATTGCTCAAGGAAGGGCGGTGAGGGCCACGTCGGACGGTGCAGAGGCGAAGTTGGACCTGGCCCGCCTGGTCCAGGACCGGAGGGTGATGGTGACGGGAGGGGCTGGGTTCATTGGCTCCCATCTGGTGGAAACGCTTTCGGAACGAAACAAGGTCTTCGTCTACGACGACCTGTCCACCGGCGCATTGCACAACCTCGACGAGCTCGATGCGGAGCTGGTGGTGGGAAACCTCCTGGATCAGGACCTGCTTTATCGCACGGTCAAGGGAATGGACCTGATCTTCCACCTCGGTGCCCTGCCTTCGGTGCCACGCAGCGTGGAGGACCCGGTGGGTTCGAACCTCGCCAATCAGAACGGCACCCTGAACCTGCTAATGGCCGCCAAGGAGGCCAAGGTGGAGAGGGTGGTGTACGCTTCGTCATCTTCCGTCTATGGGGACGCTCCCGAGCAACCCAAGCGAGAGGACATGCTCCCCGCGCCCATGTCGCCCTATGCAGTGGCGAAACTGGCTGGAGAATATTACTGTCAGGTCTTCCATCGCCTCTATGGACTGGGTGCGGTGC
>JACXTP010000172.1 GCA_016919625.1 Methanomassiliicoccaceae archaeon | reverse complement strand
CTGACCGTGGAGGCCTTGGTCATAAACCGCCTTCTTCCTGAGGAGATGTACTCCAAGTACCCAAAGGAGAAGGTCGAGGAGCAAAAGAGGTACATGGACCTGATACAGGAGTCCTTCGGACCCATCAAATTGCTCAAGGCGTATCTTTTCAACACCGAGGTGGTGGGCAAGAGCTCATTGGACATCCTGGGAGATGTGATCTTCGGCAAGGAGGACCCTTCCCAGATATACACCAAGGAGAAGGCCATGATCATATATCGAGAGAATGGCCAAGACATCATCTCGATGAAATTGCCATTCTCCGAGAAGTCCGAGGTAGAGTTATATAAGTCAAGCGACGTTTTAATCGTCAAGGTGGGCTGGTACAAGCGGTCCGTCATACTCCCCTATTCCATGGTCAAGAAGAAGACCAGCAAGGCTGAGTTCAAGGACGGCCGTCTACTGGTATATTTCGAGGAGGAAGAAAAGAATGCCAAAGGCTAAGAAGAAAGCAGAGGAGCCAGAACCGACCCCGCAGGAAGAGACCTCGGAGGAAAGCTCTGGCCCGTTCGATTCGAGCATGTTCACCGATTTCATAGACGAGGAGACGGGAAAGCACCTCCTCAAAGCAGGTTTGGAGCTGGTGCAGGTTTTGGACAAAGCGGTCCCCCGGTCCAAGATGCCCGAGGAAGTGAAGGTCCATTACAAGAACGCCAAGAAGGAGTTCCTATTGATGGCCAGGGCCATGCTGGACTATAAGATCGCAGAGATGGAAAAGAAGTCCAAGCCGAAGAAGTCCTCATCGAACCTGAAAAAGATCGAACTGTCCTGATCTATCAGGACAGCCCCACATCATTCCAGGTCCTCTTGGCACTCTGGGCAGAGCAGCTCACCCTCTATCATGTGAAGCTCGTCTGAATAGGAACGGCAGCTCTCGCAGTAGCCTCCCATAGAAACGCTATCTTGACCTGGACGGCTTCGGCCTAGTATCTTGGACCATTCCCTGGTTATCTCGATCAAGGCCGGCGATAATTTGATCACGTCGTTCTCAGTGAGCATTCCGACCAGACGACCGTTTTCACACACTGGTAGACGACGCACCCTTTTTCGGGACATGCGCTTGGCCGCGTCGGCCAGGGTATCATCGGGCGAGACGGTTATCAATGGGGCGGACATGACCTGGCCGACCTTGACGGTCTTGCCGGATTTCCCCTCCGCCACTATCTTGTTCAGGATGTCCCGTTCCGTTAGTATTCCCACGGCCGTATCGCCATCCACCACGACTAGGCTCCCGATGCGCTCAGAGCGCATCAGCTTGGCCGCCTCCACCACATTCATGGCGGGCGTGCCGGTCTTGGGCGCCTTGGTCATGATCTCCCGAATCAGTATGTTCTTGACGTCGCCCTTCATGTTTTGTAATAGCCTATTAGTTCAGATAAATAACTTTTCAGACAAATAACGAAGGCAGAGACTGGCCTATATGACGTTACTCCACAAGTGTAATATCCTTGTCCAATGAATAGTCGCAAGGGGCATGTGATGAAGGACAACGAAGGTATGCTGGCGGTCATGGCCGCCAGGAAGGCTGTTGAGGCCGAGGTGGGGCTGATCGATGTCAATGACTTCGACATGCCTGGCAGCTTCATGCAGAAGCGTGGGGTGTTCGTGACCTTGAACACTTTCCCCGAGCACGAGCTGCGCGGTTGCATCGGATATCCCGAGCCGGTCTTCCCTCTGGGCGAGGCCTTGATCCGGGCGGCGGAAGGCGCCTGCCATGACCCCCGATTCCCACCCCTGCACAAGTCCGAGTTGACTGATATAGTGGTCGAGACCAGCATCCTAACGGTTCCTGAGCTCATCAGCATCGAAGAGCGGCGCAAACTGCCTGAGCTCATCAGGGTCGGCACGGACGGCCTCATCATGGAACGGGGGCCTCACCGTGGCCTGCTTCTGCCCCAGGTGCCGGTGGAGTGGAACTGGGACGCCACCACCTTTTTGGAACAGACATGCATCAAGGCTGGCATGACCCCGGACCGCTGGCTTGATAGCTCATGTAAGGTCTCCCGCTTCCAAGCGGAGATATTCTACGAGGGGACGCCTCGAGGCAAAGTTCTCCGCAAGGAGCTGAAGTGAGGATGGACCTGATAATTGAGGGACGGGCCCTTGTCAACGGCCGCCTGGAGCAGTGCTGCATCGGCGTGGATGGGGGGCGCATCGTCGCCATCAAGAAGGACCTGCGCGGGGCCAAGCGTTTGGACCTGCAGGACCGGATCATACTACCCGGGGCCATCGACCCTCATGTACATCTGCGCGAGCCAGGCTCGACGCACAAAGAAGATTTCCGCACTGGCACGCTCTCAGCGGCCTTCGGTGGCGTGACCTGTGTCCTCGACATGCCGAACACGGTACCACCCACCACCGACCTAGACCGACTTCGTGAGAAGCGGGCCACTGCCAGTTCCAAGGCCTGGGTAGACTTTGGCCTGATCGGCGGCCTCGGCCCGAAGAGTGATGTCTTGGGCATGGCCGCCGAGGCCGTCGCTTTCAAATTGTTCATGGGTTCCACCACGCAGAGCAACCTGGTCACCGAGAGCGATGACCTGCAACGCCTGGCCGGTCTGGTGAAGAGGGCTGGGAAGGTGCTCAGTGTGCACGCTGAGGAGGAAGGCATGATCAAGAAGGACCGCGTGGACGACCTGGAGGGCCACAACAACAACCGAGGTCCAGAGTGCGAGCTGCATGCCGTGCGAAGGCTAAGGGAGCTATTGCCTGAGGCACCGGTCAACGTCTGCCACGTTACCACCGTCGCCGCGCTCAAGGCGCTCGAAGGCACCGGTTTTACCAAAGAGGTCACCCCGCACCATATGCTACTGGATGAGCGGTCCGGCCTAGCTGGACGGGGCAAGGTTAACCCGCCATTGCGCTCGCCGGAAGAGAGGGACGCCGTCATCAACGCCTTCATCGCCGGACAGTTCGACATACTGGCTTCCGACCATGCCCCCCACACCATAGATGAGAAGGGGCAGGAGTTCAACTCCGCCCCGTCCGGAGTACCAGGAGTGGAGACATCTGTGCCTTTGATGCTCAACCTGGTGAAGAAGGGAAGGCTAGACCTCGGTCTTCTGGCCCGTTGCTGCGCCCAGAACCCGGGAGAGCGTTTCGGCCTTAAGAAGGGTCGACTTGCCGTCGGTTATGACGCTGACCTGATGGTCATCGACCCGGGCAAGGTGGTTCGCATCAAGACGGACCATCTGCACAGCAAGTGCACCTGGACCCCTTACGAGCGCCTCGAGGCGATCTTCCCCGAGATGGTGTTCCTCCGCGGCGATGCCTTAATAGAGGAGGGGAACATCGTGGGCGAGAGGAAGGGTCGCGATGTCGTCACCGCCAAGCTATCCGGTTGACCTGGGCGAGCTGGAAGGCCGCCGTTTCGAGTGCATTGAGGGCTGCGGGCTGTGCTGTCTGTGCCAACCGGAGCTCCTGGAAGGGGAGCTGCCCTACTTCAAGCGCAACCATCCGGAGCGGGTGATGGCCAAGAGGCAGCCACACAAGCACTTTGCCTTGGCCATGAAGAAGAAGGTCGGTTCCTGTGCCTTCCTGGACGATCGCCGCTGCACGGTCTACAACATGAGGCCCCATTACTGCCGCCAGTTCCCATTCCACGTGCATGTGGGGGACCGGGCGCAGGTGGAGCTGGACCTATCCTGCCGCGGCGTCTGGACCGGAAAGGGCGAGGATGCCACCGCCGCCGGGCTCCGCCTAGTGGCCGAGAACGACCGGGCCATAAGCTCGGCGTTCCATCAGACCAACCCTCTCTATCGCCAGTTCTTCCGCAACTGCCTGGACATGCAGATCGAGTGCCGTCCCGACCGTCTGCGTCAAGAGGCCAGGCCTTTCCTGGGACGGTTCAACGACCTATCTTACCTTGCGACGCTTTTAGAAGCCTCCGCCGAGGAAGAGCCCGTTGATATTGCCAAGCTACTGGTCAAGACTTTGGACCGCCCCAAGCGCCGGGAGCTGGACGAGGCAGCCTGGGAGGCGGTGAAGGACTCCCTCGGGGTGGCGGACCCGTTTGACGCCCCGATCTATTGCGACATCGATGGCCGATGGAACTTATTCCGCCTTGAGGATGAGAGCATCGAGCATTACCTCATCACCGAGGAGGGCGATCTGGAGCACAAGGGAGGCATGGACTCTGAGGACGTGCAACTGCCCGAGCTGACGCCGGAGGGGGCAAAGACCTTCTCCGATTACATGGGCATCCTGAACCGGAGGGACAGCATGCTGGGTAACGCGTACTACCTCATGGACGAATACGGCTATGAGGACGATCTGCCCAACATATATTACGGCGTGCTCGCGACCTCCGCCCTGGACCTACTGTGGAGGACGGCCTTGGTGTGCAAGGTGGCCGGTCTGAGAGCGGACTCGGACGGCGTGAGGGAGGGAATAATCTACTATGACATGGACCGACTGGACGCCCCCACCATCGGCGCCTTCCTGTAGTCTGGCCATACATCAACGCCATAGTGCTTACAATAAACTTCAAATATGGTTTGTCTTATGGGGAAATCGGTGACTGAAAGTGCAGAAGCCTCTTAACGTCCTCAACCAGGCCATCAACAAGCAGGTCATGGTGGAGCTCAAGGCCGGCCGGGAGTACCGCGGAGTCCTGGACGGGTATGACCCCCATATGAACCTGGTCCTGCGAAATGCTGAGGAGCTAATCAACCACGAGGTCGTGAGGAAGCTGAACATCACAATCGTTCGCGGCGACAACGTAATATTCATTTCACCATAAGAGAGTGGACCAATGACCAAGGGAACAGCAGCACATGGTAAGATGGGCGACAGGAAAACCCACGTCCCCTGCCGCCGCTGCGGCAAGCGCGCCTATAACATTCGGGGATCATTCTGTGCTTCTTGCGGCTACGGCAAGACCGCGAAGATGAGGCACTACAATTGGGCAAAGACGCATTAATGCCCGAGGTCGGCCTGATGCAGGACAAGCCGGAGCACCACTGTGGAGTGGTCGGGATGGCGCTTTCCTGCGACGCGGTCCCGTTCTTGAAGAAAGGGCTGCGGATCATCCAAAATAGGGGACAGGAGGCCGCAGGCATCGCAGTGGCCAACGGGAAGAGCATCCGTTTCCTGCGCGGCATGGGATTGGTACATGAGGTGCTGACCGGGCGCAACTTCAACGCGCTCACCGGTAACCACGGTATCGGCCATGTCAGATATTCTACCACCGGTTCCTCCTGCGCGGAGAACTGCCAGCCTATCACGGTCACCACTTTGGCAGGCGACCTGGCCCTAGCGCACAACGGCGATATCGTAAATGCCGATCGCTTACGTCAGAAGTTGCAGTCCGAGGGTTGGGCCTTCCTGACCACCACCGACTCTGAGATCATCGTGCGCATGCTCGCCACCGAGCTGTCGCTCAGCCCCGACCCCATCCGGGCCATCAAGAACGTGATGAAGGTGATCGAGGGGGCATATTCTCTCACGATCATGGTGGGCGACCGGGTTTTCGGCGTGCGGGACCCGCTGGGCTTTAGGCCCTTATGTATCGGCAGGTTCGCCGAAGGATACGCGGTCGCCTCCGAGTCCGCGGTCTTCGACGTCATGGGCGGCGACTTCGTCCGAGATGTGGCCCCCGGTGAGGTCGTGGAGATCAACCACACCGGTTTCATTTCAACCAAGACGATGGCCCCCACCCACAGGGCCCATTGCATGTTCGAATGGGTCTACTTCGCCCGGCCCGACTCCGTCATCGATGGTAGAGAGGTCTATCAGGTCAGGAAGGATCTCGGCCAGATTTTGGCCAAGGAACAACCGGTGGAGGCGGACGTGGTCGTGGCCGTACCGGACTCTGGAAGAGCGCACGCATTAGGCTTCGCGGAGGTCACGAAGATACCATACGAGGAGGGTTTCATGAAGAACCGCTACATCGAACGGACCTTCATCATGCCTGAGCAGTCATTACGGGACGAGGGGGTCCTGCTCAAGCTCAACCCTATCATCTCCACCATGAAGGACAAGCGGGTGGTCATAGTGGACGATAGCATTGTTCGCGGGACCACCATGCGTAAGATCGTGCAGATGACTCGGCGCGCAGGGGCCAAGGAAGTCCACGTCCGCATCGGTTGCCCGCCCATCATCGCCCCTTGCTATTACGGCATCGACATGAAGACCAGGGAGCAGTTCGCCGCAATAAACCGCTCTTTCTCGGACATAGCCAAGCTCATCACCGCAGACAGCGTTGGTTATACAAGCCTGGAGGGACTGGTGAAGGCCTTGGGGATACAGGAGAACGACCTATGCATGGCCTGCCTCAACGCCGAGTACCCCACCAACATCTCCGGCGAGAAGATGCGCTTCCAGAGACGTCTGGAAGATATCTGATCTTATCTCTTCCTGCCTTTGGGGCAGATATAGAGGCACATGCCGCAGACGGCCACTTTTCCCTGCGCCTCCATCTCGTCGTAATATCTCTCACATTTTCTGGCGTCCATCCTGGCCTCCCTCGACTCGTGCGCGATGAAATTACGCCCTATGATGGCAGAAGCGGGACATGCCCTGGTGCATTCCATGCAATCACCGCAACGTTGCTCCATGGCATGACCGGTCGGCGTCACGGGCGCATCCGTGAGGACGGACACCCAGCGCACCCTTGGCCCGCGGTCCGGTGTTACGAGCAGGCAGCTCTTGCCGATCCAACCTAGACCGGCCAGGTGGGCCGCCATCTTGTGCGAGAAGAGGGCGCAGATCCTATCATCATCGACGCGTAAGGATGCTGGTATTGGCAACGCTTTGAACCCCGCCCTCTGGAGCTCGCTCGCCACGCGGGATGCCATCTGGTCCAGTCGGGTGTTGATCACATCATAGGAATGGGAACGGTAGGTCACCGCCGCCCACCTTTCTTGATTATGAGGTAGAAGGTCTACTATCTCGTCCATCAGCGCCACCCCGATGGAGATAGCCCTAGGGTATCTCTCAACGTCAAGCCCTCCCTGCGACATGATAGCCTCTGCTGGACCAAGGTCGGCGATGCCAAAATAATCGAACCCACCCTCGATCGCCCCTTTTAACTTTCCTTCCAGGGCCATGAGGGGAATATGGATTAACCCGACATTAAGCCACTTCCTAACGGAGCTGGGAAACCTTTAATTAGCCTAATCATATTGCCACTCCCACTGGGCAGGTAGATCAGCTGGAAGATCGCTACCTTGGCATGGTAGAGGCCGGGGGTTCAAATCCCCCCCTGTCCACTTTTCATCTGGCTTTCATCGAAAGGGCCTATTTTCGGGTTTCTTAGATTTTTGGTAAGATCATAGTACTTTTCCATCACTCCGTTGAGATCATCGTTGGCGAGTACGATATGCTTGATCGTGGTCGAAGTACCCTCTGTCCGATGGTAAAGGAAAAACCCTGGGACACCACCCTTCATAATGTATTCTTCTTCCGAGGATCCTTACAATGTCGTGATTACAGAACACCACCCGTACCCTATAT
>JACXTP010000171.1 GCA_016919625.1 Methanomassiliicoccaceae archaeon | reverse complement strand
TGCCCATGAAGACGACGGACCTCGCCGCCTTGGCCATCTTAATGGCGTCGGTGGCCGAGTATACCACCCTGACGTCAGCCCCTTCCGCTTTGACATCGGCCAAGGAACCGATGGGAGTGGGGACGGTCATCATATCCCCGAAGACGGCTATGGTGATGCCTGCCTTGGCCAATGTTATGGCCTCGACCACCTCTTTGGTGGTTGTTACGCACACTGGGCAGCCCGGACCCTGACGGATGTGCATACCTGTGTCCTTGAGCATGTCCTCCAAACCGAACTTGACCAAGGTGTCCTGATGTGTGCCGCATACGTGCATAATGCTGAGCTCGAGGTTCAGGGCCTTTATGGACTCTAAGACCTTTTTCGCTGTGGCCTCCTCGCGGTAGCGGAACATCAACACTCCACCACCTTGACCGAAGATATGCGGCAGCTCTTACCCTTGACCACCTTGGCGTGCGCCTGGCAGGTCGGGCATGTCAGGCTTGGCACGCTGGTATGAAACGACTCATCGCCAATGTATTTGGCCGGTCCCGAATATCCACATTGAGGGCAAGATACCTCGACCGCCTCCTCCTCGATGACCAACTTGGACCCTTCCAGGTCCGTCCCTCTGGTCAATACCTCGTAGGCGAACTCCAGCTGGTCCTTACCCAGGTAGGTGAGCTCGCCCACCACCAGGTTGACCTCCTCCACCTTCTCGTACTTATGGCCGGTCAACGCCTGTTGGACATTCTCTATGATGCTGGACATCACTGACACCTCGTGCATCTGTTGCTCTCAATGTGAGGTCGGTATATATTATCTATCGACAGTCTTCCCAAATGATCTGGAGGGAAATGGTTGAAAGTAAGTGAGATATACCTGCCCACGGATATCTGGCAAGAAGAGAATGCCAGCCGAAGACCCCAAGTCCAGGACGGAGCTCACCATCGAATCGATCCTAGAGGGCAAGAAGATGGAGGCTTACGTCGAGCACCGGACCAAGGAGATGCACTCCTGCACCATGTGCGGGGCCATCGGCTATAAACGGAAGCCGATGAAACAGATCGGCAACGTATGGTTCTGCATCGATTGCATGCGTCACCTGAAAGAGGTCTTGGACACCCTTTCCCAGTGGGAGGCCGAGATTCAGCTTGAACGGGAGATGAGCAAGAAGATCGATGAGACCTTGGGCATGTGAGGCCTCAGGCTTTTTTTGTCCCGTGTTGGCAGTCCCCTTGGACCGGGCACAACTCACAGCGCGGCCTTTGGGGCATACAGACGCCTTGGCCATAACGCACCATTATCGAGTTTAGGTCACACCAAAGGTCCTTCGGGACGATCTCTCTGAGCTCCATTTCCGTCTCGTCCGCATGTTTGGTATGCACCCAACCCAAACGGTTGCAAATTCGATGGACATGGGTATCCACGCACAGCCCGTCCTTTCCGAATCCGTAGGCAAGCACGCAGTTGGCGGTCTTGCGACCCACCAAGGGTAATGCCAGAAGCATGTCCATGTCCTCGGGCACCTCACCACCATGCCGCTCCACCAACGCACGGCAGATAGCCTGGATCCCCTTTGCCTTGACCTGATAGAAACCTGAGGGGTGAATTAACATCTCCACCTCCTTGACATCGGCCTCAGCCATGTCCCTCGGGCCATCGAACCGGGCGAACAATTGCTTCGCTGCCTTGTAGGTGTTCATATCCTTGGTCCTTTGCGACAGAACGGTGGCGATTAGGACGTGGAAAGGGTCCCGGGGCCACTCCGGTGATTGCAGACCATCCGCTCCAGGGAAGGCTTTGCCACATACCTCCCGCTCCATGGCTCGGAGCACTAAACGGACCTTTGGGCCAGCCATTGCTTCGCCTCCCCCGCAGTGTACAAGGAACCGGTCACCAGTACGATGTCATCGGGATTTGCCAACATCAGGGCGCGGTCCATTGCACCTGCCACCGTGGTTTCGATGGTAACATCGTCCGCGAACTCGTACAATGCCTTCGCCACGGTCTCGGATGAAAAGGCACGCTTGGTGCCTGGGCTGGTGGCGATCGCCTTTTCAGCCAACGGCCCGAACTCCTTGCATATGCCGCGAAGGTCCTTGTCTTTGAGAACACCTAGTACCAGGACCAGCCCTGCCTGCTTCAGTGTCCTCAGCTCGCGCGCCACCGCCATGGCACCGTCCGGGTTATGGCTCACATCGATGATGAGCGTGGGGTGACGAGAAACGATTTCCATTCTTCCCGGCCAACGGACCTTGCTCAGGCCCAAGATAATGGCCGATTCCCTAACCTCCAGTCCCCGGTTCTGAACTTCCAGGGCGCATTCGCAGGCCAGAGCGGCGTTCTCGGCCTGATATGATCCCAACAATGGAAGTTTGACCTCGCGGTTAATGGAATGGAGTTGGACCAAGACCCCTCCCATATCTACCTCCTTGACCTCGAACTCCACATCTCGGCCCACTAGTAACATGGGGGACCCTCTGTCCCTCGCCACGGAATCAATGACCCGCAGACTGTCCTCAGATTGCTGGGTCGTAATAACGGTGATTCCTTCCTTGATGATGCCCGCCTTCTCATAGGATATCTTGGCCAGGGTGTCGCCCAGGAAATCGACGTGCTCTAGGCCGATGCGGGTGATGACCGTGCAGTCCGGACGGACCACATTTGTGGCATCGAGTCTACCTCCCATTCCCACCTCCAGTACGGCTATCTCCACCTTCATGCGCGCAAAATGAAGGAAGGCCATGGCGGTGGTTATCTCGAAGAAGGTTAGGTCACGCCCCTCTGGGAACGCATTGGTGAAGACCAAGTCTCTCATCTCCTCCGCCAAGCTCGTCATCTCCGCGTGAGAGATGCTCACCCCATCGACCTGAATTCGTTCCTCAAACTCCACCAGATGGGGCGATGTGTATAGACCGGTGCGGTGACCTGCCTCCCGGAAGATGGATGCGCACATGGCGCTGACCGATCCCTTACCATTGGTTCCCGCGATGTGCACGGAGCGGAAGCTTAGCTGCGGGTCCCCCAAGACCTTGAGCAACTTCCTCATCCGGTCTAGTCCCAGTTTAATGCCCATGCTCTCCAAGGAGTAAAGCCAGGAGATGGCCTCATCATGCTGCAACGTCATGCGCGATCCTCCTTTTCCGCGATGACCTTGACCGTCCAATCCTTCAAGGATAACCGCTCACTCTTGGCCATGGCCTTCATGGCCTTCATTATCCCTGACCCGTATTGTGCCGCCTTCTTCGGTCGAAGGGCCGCCTCCTCCAAGCCTAATGCTGTTGCCACTTGACGCAAGGCAACCTTCCGAACACCGTCATTGACCAGCATGTCATCCGGTAATGAAATGGCCAGATCCACCACGCTGCGGTCCAGGTAGGGATGTCCCAGTTCCTTGCCGAGGGCGGAGGCCAGGCGGCGCTCTGCGGGAGCCCCGGTGGTAATAAGAGCGTCGGCATCGACCTTCATACGATGCCTGCGCTCCGAAGGGGACATGGTCTCGTATCGAGCATATCCTCCGAACAGCTCGTCTGCACCCTGTCCGCACAGAACGATCTCCTCAAATGCCGCCCTGGCGACGAAGAACAAAGGCATCTCGAAGGATAGGGTGAGAGGGCTCACTGTGTCCATGTACCTGGCTACGAAGGGCATTGCCTCTCTGATGTCGCTCTCCGTGATGATTATACTCTTCCATGCCAGACCCATCGCGCGGGCGGAAGACTCCCCCACCCTGAGGTCGTGAGCGCCCTCCACTCCGATTGTGTACAGGTTGACGAGAACATGATTGGAGGCCAAGCTTGCGACCACGCAGCTGTCCACTCCCCCGGAGAACATTATGGCCGCCTCCGGTCTGGTCAAACGGTCCCGGACCGATCGGTCCAGCGCAACGATCAGAGCGTCCAAACGGTTCACGGCGCGACATATGTAGGCCCCGATATTAATGGGTTGAGCGAGGGCGTATGCGATGCCGGGACAGAAAGTGTTATCACCGCCCAACCCGCTTCTTTGGGACGGTCGACATGGACAACGTGACACGTATCGGGGTCTCCCTGGAACCAGATCTTCTGGCCAAGTTCGATGAGATGATCGCCCGCAAGGGCTATGTGACACGATCCGAGGCCTTCCGCGACCTGATTCGGGAGGCATTGACGAAGGTGACCTTGCAGGAAGAGGATGCCAAGGTATGCGGCACCGTGACCTTGCTGTATAACCATCACATGGGTGGTCTAAAAGAGAGGCTGATGGAGATACAGCATGCCCAACACCACTTGATTTCATCTTCCATCCATGTACACCAGGACTTGGAGAGGTGTCTAGAGGTGTTGATCGTCTTTGGCACTGTGCGTGAGATCAAGGATCTAGCGGACAGCCTGGGCAGCGTAAGAGGTGTGGCGAGCGGGATCCCGGTGATGCTCTCCTCAGAGATAGAAGACCACGAACACAAGGACCATGTGCACCAAGATAATGGGTCCCATAGGCATAAGCATGATCGAACCCAAATCCGTTAAATAACCGAAGGTTCTTGATGCGCATTGGATGAAGACCTTAATCATTTCTGAGAAGTCGGATGCCGCAGCCAGGATAGCGGTCATCCTTTCCGGCGGCAACATGAAGCGGGAGAGGTCGCATCGTGTCCAGGTCTTCCGTTTCGAGCGGGGCGAGGACGAGTTCGTGCTGGTGGGACTGCGTGGCCACATCATCGAGCTGGATTATCCGGCCGAGCTCAATGATTGGTCCAAGGTCGACCCTAAGGACCTGGTATACGCCAAGCCCGAGGAGACCATCACTGCCCACAACATCGTGGACGCACTGAAGGACCTGGCCAAGGAATCCCATTACATCATCATAGCCACCGACTTCGACCGGGAGGGGGAGCTCATCGGCCTGGAGTCTGTGCAATTGCTCGATTTCGACATGGCATACGTCAAGAGGGCCAAGTTCTCCGCATTCACCAAGGTGGAGATCGATAGGGCCTTCTCCGAGCTGACCGAACCGGACCACCGCTTGGCCGAGTCGGCGAAGTGCAGGCAGGTCGTGGACCTTGCCTGGGGGGCGGCGCTAACCCGATTTATTTCGATAGCCTCAGGGCAAGTGGGTAACAGCTTCCTATCTGTGGGTCGCGTACAGAGCCCTACCCTCTCTCTCATAGTAGATAAGGACCGGGCGATCCGCACCTTCGTGCCCAAACCTTACTGGAATGTATCGGGGGAGCTCAAGACCAGCGTCGCCTTCCCTGCATCCCACCAGAACAATCCCTTCTGGGAGGAGTCTACCGCCAATGCTGCCCTGGAGCGCGCCCGCACAGCCGGAGAGGGAAAGGTCGATTCCTATGATGTGGCGGAGAAGGACGAGTACCCGGTGCCGCCTTTCAACACCACCATGTTCCTGGCCGAAGCGAACCGTCTGGGGATTTCAGCCAGTGCTTCGATGAAGATCGCTGAGGACCTCTATACATCCGGTTACATCTCATACCCGAGGACGGACAACACCGTCTACCCACGCTCGCTCTCGCTCAAGTTCGTCCTGGAGAAGTTGAAGGGGACGGATTTCAAGGACGAGGCGGAAGAGCTGTTAGCCCAACCACACATCCGACCATCAAGGGGAAAGGTGGAGACGACGGACCACCCGCCC
>JACXTP010000170.1 GCA_016919625.1 Methanomassiliicoccaceae archaeon | reverse complement strand
TTTCCACGCACTCCCACCACGGGCATGACCTTGTTCATCGTGGCCATGTACTTCTTGTCACGCTCAATGACCTTCTGGGCCTCCGGTCCCGGGGGCTCGACCTTCATTGAGATCTTATCTAGACTGTTTGCCATTTTTCCAACTCCTGTGTTTATTTCCCCTTGCCGTACTGCTCGGCGGCTTCCATCATCGCCCGGATCTTGGCGAAGTCCGTGTTCGGCGAGATCTCGCAACCCGGTGCGATTATCAGGCCGGTGCCGTCAGCAAAGCCTTGCTGGATGGCGTCCTTGACCTCGTTCTTGATGTCATCCATGCTTCCGATCATCAGAGTAGTGGTTTGGTCCGTTCCTGCGACCAGGCAGGTCTTCTTGCCCCATTTCTGCTTCGCTTCCTTGATCTTCAGGATGCTACCGCGGTCCCACCAGTTGATACCGGCGCAGTTCGGGTAGTCAGAGAGCAGATCGAAGAACGGCTCGAGGCCGCAGACGTGCTGGATGTTCAATCCGTCCTGGTTGTCCAGTTTGGAGAGCACATGCCGGTCGTAGGTCGCCGCGAACTCGTTGTACTGGTCGAGCGTCACGATCTCAGCGGAGGCGCGGGTGGTAGCGTAAAGCAATCCGTCCGCACCGGCGTCGAAGAGCGCGTTGCCGTATTCGATGGTGGTGTCGGCGATGGTCTGCAGCCCCTTCTTCAATGGGTCGGGGTTGATCAGGATATCGATCAGCACTTCCTCCATGGCCCGGACGTGCGTGCAGCTCGTCAATGGGCTGGGGATGTAGGGCATCATCGATACGTTCTTTGCTCTAGCATCCTTGCGCATTATCGATATTGCCTTCACCGGGACGTGCATGCGCCCGTCCTTCTTGGGATCGAGGACCCGCATCTTCTCCCAGTCCTCGGGCTCCTTGACCGCGAACGCGTCGAGCATCGGCGCCAGGCCTTCGGTGTAGCGCATCACGGTGCCCCATCCGGCGGCCATCTGGCCAACGTCGGACATCGGGTGCAGCATATCCACCCCGGTCTGCTCCAGGAAGGCCAGCTGTCCCTTGGCCATCATCGCTCCGTCGGTGGCGTAGTTCTTGGTGCCCGTCTCACCGGCGCGAGCGCCGATGAACCAGGCCATGGCGCTCACTGGCACGCGGTCCACCGGCTGGTGTCTCAGGGCCGCATGACATCTTTCGATAGGACTCATGTTATGCTTCATCGGAATCCCCGCCTCGCTCACTTCTGCATGGCGGCCTGGAAGCTCTGCTCGCCCTTCATCATGTGGTTGGCCATCTCGACGGCGAGGATAGCATCGGCCGCGTAGCCGTCAGCACCGATGTGCTTGGCGTAGGTCGTCGTCAATGGAGCTCCTCCCACGGCGAACTTCACCTTGGGGTGCAATCCCTCTTCCTTCATCATGGCGAGCACCTCGGACAGCTCCGGCATGGTGGCCGTGAGCAGCGTCCCGGCGCCAACGATGTCGGCGTTGTTCTTCTTGGCCTCGGTGACGAACTTCTCCAGCGGCACGTCCTTGCCAAGGTCGATGACCTTGTAGTTGTAGACGGTGAGCATGGATACCACCAGGTTCTTTCCGATGTCGTGAATGTCGTTCTTGACCGTCCCGATGACCACGACGCCGCTGTTGCCCCTGGCGTCAGCGACATAGGGAACCAGGATCTTCTTGAAGCAATGCGTTGCCAGGATCAACTGGGGAAGGGCGATCTCTCTTTCTCGGTACCGGTGACCGACAAGGTTCATGGCATCGATCAATACCTTGCCAACGTCCTGGACGCTGATGCCGGCGGCCTTCATGTCCTCTCCGATCTTGAGGGCCTCGGCAGCCTTGCCGTTCACTACACAATCGTATATTCGCTTGTACTGGTCTTCTTTCATTTTCCTCACCTGTGTTTCGATTAGGGGTTTGAAATTCTCCTAATACTTGCCGTACTTCCGTCCGGCCTTTACCATCATTTCCATGTTCTCTTTCGGTGATTTCGGGTTTATATCGCAGCCGCCCGCAAGTATGAATCCACTGCCCTTCATAGCGGTCTTGCACGCGTCCGCCACTTCCTTTTCCACTTCCGCCGGCGTTCCGGTGGCCAGGGTGTTGGTGTGGTCAACACCGCACATCAATGTGAGAACATCCCCGTACTTCGCCTTCGCGTCCTTCAGGTTCGGGGTGGCACCGCGGTCCCACCAGCTGATCCCCCTGCAGTTCTTGGTCTTCTTGGCGTACTCAGAGATGATCTCGAACATCGGTTCGACTCCACATACGTGACAGATGTGGTACATGCCAGGTGTCTTCTTGAACGTCTCCATGTCGTAGGGCACGCCGAACTCCTCGTACTGATCGATAGTGGTTATCTCCTTGGATGCCCTGGTGGTCAGGTAGCAGGAGTAGAACGCTCCCTCGTTGTTGCAGGCGTTCAAAAAGTCCGTGACAGTGGTGCAGATCGTCCGCAATCCCTTCTTCAGGGCGTCCTGTTCTGTCAGCATGTGGATCATGACGGTCTCCATCGGCGCCACGTGGGTGGCGGTGGTGATAGTGGATGGGACATCGACGCCGATTGGCACCTTGCCCTTGTACTCCTTGGTGAGCGCGATCGCAGCGTCCAGGTAGGTCGGCATGCGGCCATCGATCAATGGATCGAGGACGTCAAGCTTCTCCCAGTCGCCTGGCTCGTTGACTGAGAACTTGCCCAGCGCCATGTGGATGTCCGGCACATCGGCCACCTTCATGCGCACGCCCCAGCCTTGCACGATCTCTCCTACGTCAGATAGAATGTAAAGTGTATCCCCGCCGACGACCTTGTGGAAGTGGGATGTCGCGCGAGCGATGTACTCCCCGTTCCGACCATACTCCACGGTGTCCTTCCATACCAATGGGTCCTTCATCCAATGCATCTGATAGATGCCAGTAAAGTAGGATATGGGCACCATGTCAGGGGTCTCATGCTTCAAAGCCGCTTCGAACCTTTCTGTGCTTGTCATCTCTTTCATAATACCGCCCTCACGTTCAAGGTTTCACCTTTTGAATAGGCCATCAATGTAAGAGTAAGCGTCCTTAAGTATTATCGCTTCTTTTAGGCCAGGCTTTAACGTAAAAAAGGAACTGTGGCCCCCCATTTTCGGGCATCGACGGCATTATTGTATTTAAGTACGTTAACCCAGCAATATCCTCGCGTCGGCCACCTTGACACCCCTGGAATTACCAAAAATCGGGTTGAGGT
>JACXTP010000169.1 GCA_016919625.1 Methanomassiliicoccaceae archaeon | reverse complement strand
GTTGTTTCGTCGTCAAGGCGACAGAGCGCGACCCGCGACCCATTGCTCTACACCAACAATGAACGGGAGCTCTATTCCGCTTTCTATGGATCGGACAAGCAGTCCAAGACCGAGTCCGGCATCCACGCGCGCAAGTGCCTGTTCCATGGCGAGAGCGCCCAATCCTCCTGCCCGGAGTGCGGTTCGCTGCTATGCAAACAATGCGTGACCAGCGGCACCTGCCCCCGATGCCAGACCCAGATCCGGGTGAAGCCCCTTAACGCGCCCGCCCGGAAGAAGGACAAGCCGCGCCCAGAGCCGGAACCGGACGAGATCGAGCTGGAGCGCATCGAACCAGGTGAGGCACCGGCCTATGCACCGGAGAGGGCAGCCCCAAGCGCCGACCTGGAAGAGGATGAGGACAGCAGGGAACGCGACATCAGCCGATTATGAGACATCAGTAATCGAGCATGCCGGACTTCATCAGCTCGCGCAAGAGAACGGTGGCGTAACAGCCCTTGCCTAGTGTGAATGACACGTCGAGCTCGCTCTCGCCGACCCTCAGCTCCAGATCCTTGTAGTGGGACAACAGCTCGCGTCGGCTGCCTCGGGAGTTGCACTCCGGAATCTCTGGCACCTTGAAATCCTGCAGCTTCAACCCTTCAGACTCCACCACCGAGCGCTCTATCTCTCCCATCTGTCCAGTGGAGAACACGCTGTCCTGACCGAACAGCACACCGGAGACGAAGGCCTTGCGCTCGCGCACGTGCTTCTGCACCAGGTCCAGGTTCTGGTCCGTGACCGGCACATACTTGTCATGGTCGGGAAGCCCGTTGCGGTCCGCCGGCAGCACCACATCCCCTACCAGGGGACGGTCCAGGGGCATGCCGCGCCGCAATCGCTCGCTGAGGATGCGGTTGAACATGTAAGATTGGTAAGCATGGACGAACATCATCTGCAGATTGCCTGGCAGCACGCGGATGGCGCCTACGAAGTCGCCAGGGTTTCGCACCAGGTAGCCGATGACGGTGCGCTCGAAGGTCAGCTTGGACGGGAAGGTGCGGAGCGCCTCCTCGAAGTCCCTGGTCTCCTGAAGGTGACGGCGCGCTTCCTGGGCCTCCTCGTCCTCATCCTCGTTGGGGTTGCCCACGTACCACATGACCGCGCCCTCCATGTCGTTCCTGACGATCTCCCGGCCGACCAGGTGGGTGATCGGTCGCACGGAGCCGAAACGCTGCAGACCGAAGAAGTTGGGGAAACCCCCCACTTGGTCCAATTGCGCCTTGGTCGCCAATGCCTCCGACCGGAGCTCCTCGCCTTGCAAGACCGTGTCCCGCACCTTGACCTGAAAACGGTTGCCCACCAGGTCGCCGATGTTCAACCGCTTATTGGACGTGTATACATCTTGGATGAGGACCTGGTGGATGTGCAGGTCCCTGACCGCCTGGGCATCAGCCTCCATGGTCATCAGTTGCGTGGTCACGGCCCGTTTGTCCTTGGTGCCAGCAAAATGCACCAGGTTGCGGCTTATGCCCAAATAACGGGAGATCTGCCGTACTAGACGGTTCATCTCCCAATTGGTGGCGGTGACCTTGGCCACCACATATTTACCCCCTTCCGCTTGCGGGGGGTGATTGGATATCTCCTCGACGACAAAATCCTCGGCATAAAGCTTCAGCCGCCCACCCACGCCCCGGGTGGTGGTGAGGAACACCTCCATCCCCAGGTCGGCCTCGCTGCCTGGGATCTCATCCTTGACCATGGCTCACTTCAAGTGCTTCTCAAGGTCCTCCCTGGACTCCTTGATCTCGTTGGCCAGGGACTTGGAGGCCCGCTTGAGGGCCGTCTGGGGTTTGCCCGCCTTCACCCTTACGTAAAGGGTGGGGTGCTCCAGGTGCGGGGTGCCAGCGGTGTACTTCACCTCTGAAACCTCATCGTCCTCGAGCAGGCTCTTAACCAGAGGTGATATGAGCGTCATGTCCGCGTCTTTGATCATGATCTTGATGGAGTTCTTATCCTTCTCTATAAGCTCGATCTCCATGCTCGGCACCTATACCAGCCCAGTTTATAAGCGTTTTTGTCCGCGATGAGGTCCTACTCATCCACCTTCTTGAGCTGGCGGCCGTACATGAGCAACAGCTCCTCGCTGGTGGTGGCCTCCCTCGGCCCCTTGTCGTCGCGGACCTTACCAGTGAATCTTGGGAATCGTATGGCAAGACCCGCATCTTTGCGCAACTTACCGAAGGCAGCGGTGTGGGTCGGGGAGACGGTTATCTCCGCCCCAAGGACCTCCAGGACCAACCCTGGCTCGAACCAGAAGTCCGCCTGAATATTGCTGCTAACCAGATGGTGCCGCTCCGGCACTCGGTGCCTTTCCAATCTTGGGGGCAGCTCGGCCAGCATAGCGTCGTCGAAGCCGCTGCCCAGTTTGGACACGGTCTCGAAGCGGTCCTCGGTCTCGTTGTAGGTTGCCATGAGCAATGCGCCGTAGAATCCTTTGCGTCTTCCCCGACCGGCGAAGGCGCCTACCACCACCAGGTCGACCGTGTCGTTCATCTCCGAGCGGTACTCCTTCTTGTACTTGATCCAAAGGAATCCACGGTTCCCGGCGCGATATTGCGACTCAGTCCCGATTGATTTGGCCATGAGCCCCTCGCATCCGTCCCGCAATGCCTCCATGAAGAAGGCCTGCACGCCATTCTCATCATCGAGGACTCGCATCTCCGAGAGCCTAACCCCCTCGCTCGTCTCGACGCACGACTGCAGGGCCGAGCGGCGTCTCAGGTAGGGCGCCTCCGTCATGTCCTGTCCATCCAAGAACAGGAGGTCGAAGAGGCAGAGCCGGACCGGGTAGTCCTCCATGGCCTCCTCCAGCCCATGCTTGCGCCCGCGACGGTGAGAGACCTCTTGGAACGGAAGGAACTCGCCGGTGTTGAGGTCCACCGGGACGCACTCGCCCTCCATGATGGCGGTCGTCCCCTTGAAGGCTGCGCTCAGGGACCGCACCACGTCCGGGAACTGGCCGGTAAGGTCTTCCAGGCGCCGGGAGTAGAGCGTGACCTTGCCCCCTCCGATGTGCGCCTGCACCCTGACTCCGTCGTACTTGTACTCGAAGGCACAGCTCCCTCCCATGCGTTCCAAGATATCTACCGGGGAGGACATCCGCTCAGCCAGCATAACCCGGATGGGGTTTCCCACCGTGACATGGATATTTTTCACGCCCTCGAGCCCGGACCGGGTCAGGACCTCCGCTACCATGCCCAGGTCGGAGGATATGTTGAACGCCCTTTCCACAGAATCGCGCTCCTCCTTGGTGGCGAAGGCTATGGCCAAGGCGTCGATCACGGTCATGGCCGCCACTCCCAGCCTCATCTTGCCAGTGACGATGCGGGAGATATACTTGGCCTCCACCGGGCTGGCATCGTTAAGGACCTCCGCCAGCTGCTTCATCTTGGCATCCTGGGAACCGCCCCCCTCCGAGACCGATACCCGCTCCAGCGCTGAGTATACTCGTTGGAAGGTGAGCGGCTCGGAGAACAAGGTGGTCTGCCTCTTGCCCTGGAAAATGCGTTCGGCCACCACGCCCAGGTCCCCTTCCTTGAGCTGAAGTTCCTGGATGGCAGACTCCTTCATGCCGGTGACGAAGGCCAGGGTGCGGAGCAGGAGCTTGTCCGCCATGCCCAGCTTCTGGGGGTAGAAATCGGGATATAGCTGTCCTTGGGTGAGGTAAATGGCCTTGCGCAGCACCTCTGGCTCCGCCTCCCGGAAGAACTCGGCCAATATATCGGCCATCTCAAGGCGGCTAGTGGTGGCCTCCAACCTCTCGTAGGTGTCGACCAGCACACGGAACAGCATGTCCACTCGAACGCCGTGCCTATAAATAAACCATACCCGACCCCTAGAAATCCAGCAGGCTCTTCTGGCCCTTCGCTGCGGGATGCTCCGTCCCTTCATCGGGACAGGAGGGGTTTAGCTCTTCCTTCAAGCCGAGCAGGCGCCGCTTCATCTCCTTCTCCTTGCGCACGCTGGACCAATGGTAGGCTTGGTCGCGGGTGCCTTTGGTGAGGAAGATCACCACCTTGCCCGATGACCGACGGCCAGTACGGCCTTTGCGCTGGATGCTCCTGACCTCTGACGGCACCGGTTCATAGAAGACCACCAGGTCGGTGCTCGCCACGTCCAGTCCCTCCTCCCCTACCGAGGTGGCCACTAGCACGTTGAACTCTCCATCACGGAAGCGCTGCAGCACCCCCACCTGCTCCTTCTGCTTCTGCCCCTTCTCCCCCACTCGGTCCGTCTGACCCACCAGCTTGGCCACCTTCACCCCATCTATGCGGGAGAGTTTCCCCGACACCAGATCGCAGGTGTCTCGGTAATGTGTGAAGACCAGGACCTTCGAGTTGGGATGTTCGTTGACCTGCTGGCTCACCAAGCCCATCACCCTGGACAACTTGGGGTGCTCGGTGCGCATGGACTGGGCCATGGTCCGCACCGCCTTGAACTGCTCCGTCTCAACCACGGCGCGTGCCGCCTTGCTCGATTGGTCCGATTCCGCCTCCGCCTGAAGGCGGTCCAGATAGGCGGAGAGGGCGCTGGCGCCTTGCGTCTCGCCCAACCCGATGGCATGTTCCACCTTGATGGCCATGGCATTGACGCTCAAGGCCCGGTAGAGCCTCTTGTTCCTCTCTCCCGCCTTAAGTCGAGCCTGCAGCGTGTTGCCCAAGGCCAATAGGTCTTTGGTGCTTATGCGGTCACTGTCCTGCAGCATGCCCATGGCCACCAGCTCCCGGAGGCATTCCTCATAAAGAGAGCCGAGGACGGTGGTGGCACGGCGCAACTCGGGCGGCAGGTCCACCTCGATGAACTGGATATGTACGTCCTGGACGTACTTGATCACATCGGGGTCGTGCTCGGTGCGCACCTCGATGTTCTCGATACCGAGGTTCTGGCACACCTCCTTGACCTTCTCCCGTTGGCTGCCCGGGGAGGCGGTCATGCCCAGGACCAAGTGGCCCAAGGGCTTGTACTGTTCCGCTACCGACACGTAGGCATAGTTGCCCACCGCCCGATGCGCCTCATCGAAGACGATCAGCTGCACTTGGTCAAGCGGCACCCTTTCCTGCTTCAGGTCGTTGGCTACCACCTGGGGCGTGCTCACGATGACGTCGTTCTCCTTCCACAGCAGTTCCCGTTCCTCCGGGTCGACGTTCCCGGTCATGACCGCCACCCTGCTTCCCATGAGGAGGTCGCTCAGAAAACGACTGTGCTGCTCCACCAGCGGTTTGGTGGGGGCAAGAATCAATATCTTGCCTCCTGATCGGCTCAAAGTCTCCGCTATGACCAACAATGCCACTACGGTCTTTCCCATGCCTGTCGGCAGGACGACCAGCGTCGACCTTTCTATCGCGGAGCGCGCTACCGAGGTCTGGTACTCCCTCTCCTCGACGCTGTCCTTCTTAATCAGTGGGTGGTCGATGAACACTGAGCGGGATATGGCCTGGTAGCTAAAAAAATGGATGGATTAAGAGATTGAGAGGTTTAGTGGCATCCGCCGCCACAGGAGCTGCAGGAAGACACATTGGGGTTGTGCACGATCAGACCTGAGCCATAGGGGGTCTCCACAAAGTCGACGGTGCAGGTGTCCAGGACTTCCTTGGTCTCGTTGTCGTAGTATAAAGCGAAACCATCGTCCTGCTGTTCCAGGTCCCCATCCTTCTTGCCCTGCTGGAAGGTCATGCCGAATTGAGGCCCAGAGCAGCCCATGCCGGATAGGTAGATCTTGATGCCATAGCCTTGCTTGCTGTTCTTGGCGATCAGATCGTTGATGTACTTGGATGCCTCTGGTGTGACTTCTACCATTTGAGTTTCACCTAAGGCGTTCAAAATACCATCCCTTATTTAAACAATTCCAACGTTCCTGACGCCGATATGTGCCATATTTCCCGATTGGCACAGTTTTTTCACAATACTTTTTATCGGGGCAAAAGGCTCCCTCGCCCAGATGACCACCTTCCGTCCGGTGCAACGCGCCGACCTGCCCGTCCTGTTGCAAATGAGCAGGGAGAACATGTCCTCCATCATACAATCCTCCTGGGGCATGCAATGGCAGGACGAACCGGTGCTGGAATGGCTCACCGACAAGTCCATGGTCACCGAGGTGGCGGAGAGCGACGGCGAGGTGGTAGGGTATTATTGTTTGGAGATGGCGGACCGCTACCTGTTCATCACCTCCATCCAAGTGGGCCGTTCCCACCAAGGGCAGGGGCTGGGGGGAACGATGATGGAACGCATCGAGGCCCTGGCGCGGGAGAGGGGATTGGAAGGGGTGGAACTGTGCGTACAGGAGACCAACCAAAGAGCCCGCACATTCTATCTGGAGTTAGGTTACCAACCGATCTGGCGCAAGGGCAGCAATGTCATGATGAGGAAACGGTTGCCTTGACGGGGCGAAAGAGATATCCATAGGCTCGGACTTCATGGGGCGAGGGATCTCTCTGAGGCCTTGGTCGTTCTTACCTTCGGTCATCTTCGTCCTGATGTTATTGTGCATACCATACGTGACTGCTGCGGACCAATCTGACCCGGCGGTGCCTCAGGAGCTGAGCGGCAAGGCTGGCATTGAACATATCGACCTGAGCTGGTTCCAACCGTTCCAGGGCGCTTCGGGTTTGGAGAACTATTCGGTCTACCGAGGATCTGGGCCAGAGGACATGGAGCGGATCGACAATGTAACCGTCAACCTGACCGCCTATCACGATGGCGACCTGGCGGAGGGCACGACCTACTTCTATTTTGTAACGTCATGGTACAACGGAACGGAGAGCGCTCCAAGCAATGCATTGGCGATCACCACCGGGACTGAGCCGGAGAGGGAAAACCTCTTTACTCTCGGCGTTGTCCTGGCCATCGTTATCGCGGCCATCGCCATGCAGATCGCCATCGTGGCCATTTGGGTGCTCATTCGCAAGTGAGGCAACACCACATTCTTTGATCAACGTTTGGCGACCATCGGTATCTATCCAGCATTCATCCATGATATGTTGAAATAGTAGTAATGATAATTATTACTGATAATTTGCTTAAGAAGGGTACACGCTGGACCAAACAGATCAAGGTCGTCATCGATATCGTGTACGAGAGCGACAGGCCTCTCAGCGCCGATGAGATATATCGAAAGGCCAGACGAAAGATGCCCAACATCAGCCTCGGGACCGTTTATCGTAACCTCAACAAGCTGGTGGATGAAGGGTTGGTCTCGGAGACGCAGAACAATGGCATCGCCACCTTCTGCCGTCATCCTTTCCCCAACGCGACCTTCGAATGCGAACATTGCCATCGATTGATCAGCGTACCAGTGGAACTGAACATCCTGGAACTGTCCCGCCAATCCGGTTTCAAGGTGGAGAGATGGTCGCTCCATCTGAGCGGGGTGTGCAAGGAGTGTGAGCAGAAGTGCACATAATGGAAGGATTCCTGCCTCCGCTATGGGCCGCATTCTGGTTCCTGCTTTGCATCCCCTTCTGGATCTGGGGGGCCATGCGGTTGCGCAAGCTCTTCCGCGAGAATCCTGAGCTCAAACTCACCGTCGCCATCTCCGGTGCGTTCATGTTCGTGCTCTCTTCCCTCAAGCTGCCGTCGGTCGCGGGCTCATCATCGCACCCTACTGGAACCGGACTGGCCGTGGTGCTCTCCGGACCAGGGATAACCACTATATTGGCCACTATCGTCCTGGTGTTCCAGGCGTTGCTCCTGGCGCATGGCGGCATCACCACCCTGGGGGCCAATGTGTTCTCCATGGGGGTGGCCGGTCCATTTGTGGCCTATGCCGTTTTCAAGGTGATGCACAAGACCGGGGTGAACAGCAATGCCACGGTCTTTGTGACCGCATTCCTGGCCGACATTGTGACATATGTCGTGACCGCCCTTCAGCTTGCCCTGGCCTACCCCGGGGAAGAGGGGTTCCTGAGCTCCATGGTGGCATTCATGGCCATCTTCGCCATCACCCAGATCCCCCTGGCCATCGTAGAGGGCATCTTAGTCGTATTGTTCTTCGACTTCCTTTCCAAGCGCAGGCCGGAGCTCATCCATGAGAGCCTTAGGGCGGCGG
>JACXTP010000168.1 GCA_016919625.1 Methanomassiliicoccaceae archaeon | reverse complement strand
TCGGGGACATGGCCTGGGCCATCCTCGCATTGGTCGGCCTGGCGATCATTGTGGACAATGATGTCGCCCGGATAATTTTGGGCCTGGCCGGCGCGACGTTGTTGCTCTACCTCGCTTACAAAGGTTTCGCCGATGCCAGGAAGGGCGGCATGCCGGAAGGGGAGGTCCGCGCCGGTCGTTCAGACTTCGCGACCGGGGCCTTGATATCCTTGGGCAACCCCTTCCAGTTCGCATTCTGGATCGGCATAGGGGGCTCAGCCATCGCGGTCATCGTGCCAGACCCTCAGCTGACCGATTTCGTGGTGTTCTACCTCGGATATCTGGCTGGATGCATCATATGGTGCTTCGCGTATTCGGGGCTAATCGCCTATGGTCGGAGGTTCATCACCCCGCGCCTGTTCCAAGCGGTAAACGTGATATGCGCTATGGTCCTCACCTATTTCGCGCTGGCATTGCTATGGGCCACCTTTGTCGCGGACTGACCTTATGAAGCGATGGCACTAGGACCGGCCGGAGATGTATGAGATCTTCCCATGCTTGACATTCAATAAGCAATCCGGTTTGTCACAAGTATGTTGATGTGTAGATCTACCGATCTCAATTTTGCATGGACTTCGTCATGGTCTATATCGCGGCCATGATGATTTATGAGTAGGCAGAATTAGCCATCAGTTGTGCGAATAGTACGCCACCACCTTCGGGCTGACCTTCTCGATGTGAACAAAGCCGAAACGCTCGAATTGCACGGGTCTGCCGATCTCTGAATCGGGCAGGGGCTCGGCGTAACCTTCCTTTATGATGCCGTCCGGCATATGCACCTCGCAGGGCCGGGCATAGTCTGGCACCCAGTTTATTATCTTGACCTTCTCCTTGAGGATGGCAAGGTCGTTGCCGATGTACTTCCCCTTGCCATGCACTATCTCCACGTTGCACAGGTCCTTGAGCCGGACCTTGCCCCTCTCAGAGGCCTGGACCAGGTCGGCCTCGACCACGTGAACCATGATAGGCTTCCCCTCCAGCGTATGGTGCCGAACCCCCCTCTCCGGATGGTCGGGATGCAGTGGTGCCTTGGATTCGAGATGATCTACTCCGCACACATCCAAGGGCTGAGGGTCCCAAACGAACGAATAGC
This sequence comes from Methanomassiliicoccaceae archaeon, assembly GCA_016919625.1. Taxonomy (GTDB): domain Archaea; phylum Thermoplasmatota; class Thermoplasmata; order Methanomassiliicoccales; family UBA472; genus JACXTP01. The sequence goes on along the minus strand of JACXTP010000168.1, from coordinate 4,824 downwards.
GATTGGCTATGGTGTCGATTATATCGCGATTGTAGGCGTATAGGGAGTCCCATGAGAACTCTATGTCCACATCCTTGATGCCGCAGTCCACCCAGAAGGAGCGGATGGCCTCGGGTCTGATGCCCCGTTTTGCCATGGCCCTGACAGTGCCGAGTCGCACATCGTCCCAGCCAGAATACTCGCCGCTCTTGATGCCCTTGCCCACCGTGGAGGTCTTCAGTATGGCGTCGGGTATGGAGACCAGACCATAGTGGTGGTACCAGGGCATCTTCCAGCCGAAGTAGTTGAACAGGTACTCCTGCCTCAAGGTGTTGTTGAGGTGGTCCTTGCCCCGGATGACATGGGTCAGGCCCAAAGAATGGTCGTCCACCGCCACGCAGAAGTTCATCATGGGATAGGTGCAGTACCTTGTACCGGTGCGGGGGTGGGGGGTGCTGGTGACTATACGAAAACCGACGAAGTCCCTGATGGCTGGGTTGGGGTGGTACAGATCGGTCTTAACGACGAATACCGCCTTCTCCTCTCCATAATGGCCAGCGAGCATCCTCTCCCACTGTTCCATATGCACCTCCTTAGGAAGGTCACGGTGTGGACAAGGTCTGGACTCTTCCTTCATCTTGCGCCAATCCTCGACCGGACAAGTGCAGATATATGCATGGCCCTTCTCGATGAGCTGCCGAGCCAGGTCGTAGTAGAACTCGAAACGGTCGCTTTGGATGACGGTCTGGTGCACCTTGACGCCCAGCCACTCCAGGTCCTGGGGGATCATTTCATAGGCGTCAGGGTCGATCTTGTCCGGGTTGGTGTCCTCCACCCGATTGATGAACTTGCCATCGTAACGCTTGCAATACTCGTCGTTGAGAATGGCAACACGGGTGTGCCCTAGATGCAAAGGACCGGATGGCCCGGGGGCGAAGCGCATGACCACCTCCCCCTGCACCGCGTTCGGCAGGTCGGGCAGCTTGTGCACCCGTTCCACCTTCTCCTTTCTCTCCATGAGCGAGGCGTCGATGGACTCCAGCATCCGCTTCTGTTCCTCCACCTCCATGGAGTTCACGCGGGCCACAATGGTCTCGATGGCCGGGATGACCTCCTTGGCGTTTTTGCGCAGCTCGGGCTGTTCGGCCATGACCTTTCCCTGAACGGCCTTTAGGTTGGCCTTCCCCCCGTAGAGGAATGCGTTCTGCAGGGCGTACTTCAGGATGACGTTCTCGGTGCTAGGGTCGACCATCTTTCCGCCGATGGCAGAGACCTCACAAAAATCTTTGCACCGCACCGAGCAATGATTGATATGTGGCAAAAGGGATGACCCGCCTATGTCCATGAGAGGACTTCTCGCTCATTTCGACGACCTTGTCACCATCGACCATCCGGTCAAGGTGGATCTGGAACCGACCAAGATCCTCATGGCGGACCAAAGCCGGCCAGTTCTCTTCGAGGACCTGAATGGCGGAAGGGCGGCGGGGAACCTCTGGTCCGATCGGGCGAGGGTCGCCAAGGCCTTAGGTCTGGAGAAAGAGAAGCTCACTCCAGCCCTGGTGAACGCTCTGTCCCACCCCCGTAAGCCCAGGCAGGTGGAGAGAGGCGAGTGGCGGGACCAAGTGGTGAAGGATATAGACCTTTTCAAATTGCCCATCCCAAAATATTTCCCGAAGGACGGCGGCCGTTATGTCACCGCGGGAGTGGCGGTGGCCGACTTCGAGGGCAAGCGGAACATCTCATTCCATAGGTTGATGGTACTGGACAAGGACCGGTTCGCCATCCGGTTGGTGCCAAGGCATCTGTTCACCATGCACCAGATGAGCCAGAAGCAAGGGAAGGACCTGAATGTGGCGTTCTGCGTCGGCGTTTGTCCCTCGGTGCTGCTGGCAGCGGCGGTGTCCACCGATTATGCCGTGGACGAGATGGAGGTGGCCTCGGCCATACGGTTCCAAGGCCTGAAGCAAGAGGTGGAGGTTGCCCAGACCGACACCGGCCTTTGGGTACCAGCTCATGCTGAGTACGTCATCGAAGGACGCCTCACCTCGGAGGTCGTTGACGAGGGTCCGTTCGTCGATATCACTGGGACCTACGATTCGATCCGGAGCCAACCAGTGTTCCAGGTGGACAAGATCTACCACCGGAACGACCCCATATTCCATCTGGTGTTGCCAGGCGGTTTGGAGCATTACCTCTTGATGGGGCTGCCCAGGGAACCGGTGATCTTCAAGACGGTGCGTCAGGTCGTGCCCCGGGTGCATGGGGTTCGCCTTACTGAAGGAGGTTGCTGCTGGCTGCACGGAGTCGTTTCCATCACCAAGAACAAGGAGGGGGACGCCATGAACGCGGCGATGGCGGCTTTTACCGGTCATCCTTCCATGAAAAAGGTCATCATCGTCGACGAAGATGTTGACATATATAACGACAAGGAGGTCGAATGGGCCGAGGCAACAAGGTTCCAGGCGAAAGACCGCCTTCTCGTCGTCAACAACGCCGCCGGTTCATCGCTTGACCCGAGCACCGACGGAACGACATCGAAGGTGGTGATCGATGCCACAAAGCCGCTGGGCGTCAAGGAAGGGTTCGAAAAAGCCATGCTGGACAAATGAAAGAGATTCTCATGATCTTCTACTTCACTGCGACCGGCAACTCGCGGGCGGCGGCAGAGGCGTTGGGCAATGAGCTGGGCGAAAAGGTGGCCGACATCACGGAAGCCACCCGAATGTGCGAGTTCATCTACCACGTCTCGGAAGGGGAGATGGTTGGGTTCGTGTTCCCAGTTTATTTCTACGGAGCGCCGACAATAGTGGGCGAGTTCGTCAATAACATAAGGCTGGAAGGGTCCAAGGACCCATACGTCTTTTGTATCATCACCTGCGGCGAAAAGATCGCCGCTGCGGACAGGCAGTTCGCCAAGATGCTAGGAAGGAGCGGCCTCTCCCTTCGTTGCACGTATCCTCTGGTGATGCCGAACAACTCCGTCTTGTGGTATGAGCTGCCCACCCCGGAGCAGCAGGTCAAAATGCTGGCGGATGCGGACGCTGACATGATCAAAATATCAACTGCGATCAGAAATGGCGAGGTCGGTAGTTATTCTTCAGGGCTGGGTTCGAGGCTGAAAACCTCGTTCATGCAATCATTGTACAAGCACGGCAGGAAGACGGCGAAGTTCCACGCGGAGGATACCTGCACCGGTTGCGGTCTATGTGCGCGCAACTGTCCCATCGGAGCTATAATGATCGATGAAAAAAGACCCAAGTGGGTGGCGGAACGGTGCGTCCTATGTCTCGCCTGCATCAACCGTTGCCCCGTAACTGCGATCCAGTATGGCAACGCCACGAAGAACAGGCGCCGATATGTGAACCCCATCTTGAAAAAGGGCCTGTAGGGATTTTCTTATCTTCCACACGGTCAAGCACAGCATCAGATCCTTGCTTCGATTCCTCGGTTCGAGATTAATTTTCGTTAATTTTTAAAATATTATAAAAGCGATGGTATAAATAAGTCCCAAACCTTTTTACGATTAGAGAAAATCTGAAGGGTTGAGCCATGAACGAGGTACTGAAGAATATCTACGGTAGAAGGTCGGTGCGGGCATATTCCGATGAGCCAGTTTCAGAAGAGGTGATCAATGAGATAATAAAGGCGGGTTTCCACGCGCCGAACGGCATGAACGTTCAGGCGCTCCGATTCGTCGTTGTGCAGAAACGTGAGTTATTGACGCTATACTCCGAGATCGGTAAGAGGATGTCCCTTACGAATTTCAAGAACAAGCTCGAAGCGGCTGTCCCGCAGGAAAGGATGGGCCTGGAACGCCTGATCGAGAACCTCAGCAATCCCAAGTTCGATATATTCTACGGCGCTCCAGTATTGATTTTGGTCTTCGCCGCGCCTGAAGCTTTGACACCGAACGAGGACGGTGCGCTGGCGGCGGAGAACATGATGCTCGCGGCGCACTCGATGGGGATAGGCAGCTGTTGGATAGGGTTCGCAGGGGCTTTGGGCTACAACCCCGATGTGATGAAGGAGCTGAACATCCCCTCGGACCACAAGCTCATCGCCCCGCTGATATTCGGCCATCCGAAGAAAGGGGACATGGCCCCATCACAGAGGATGGAAGTGCCCATCGTCAAATGGATTAGGTGAAAGATCTTGGAATGGAGGGACCTTAGACCTTCCTTCGGTCAATGGTCTTGTCCCTCTCCTTTCCGATGCTGATGATGCTGGCCCTCACTCGGCTGCGCTCCTCGACGAAATTCACATAGGATCGAAGGTTCTTGGGGAGAGCCTCGAAGCCTCTCTCGATCATGCGCTTCGCCTCCCTATCGTCCCACTCCTCCCAACCGTCAAGCTCCTCGTAGATCGGTTCCGCCCTCTGCAGAGACCTCAAGGAGGCCGGGAAGTGGTCCACCACCGTGCCATCGATGTCATAGGCGATGGCCACCTTGATCTTCTTCATCCCGCACAGCACGTCCAGCTTCGTGATGGCCAATTGGGTCAGTCCATTGAGGCGAACAGCATGTTCGACGATGACCATGTCCAACCAGCCACAGCGCCTGGGCCGCCCGGTGGTGGCACCGAACTCGCCGCCCTTGTTCATCAGGTCCGTCCCGGTCTGATCGAGCAGCTCGGTCGGGAAAGGTCCGGCACCAACCCTGGTGGTATAGGCCTTCATTACCCCCAGCACTTCCTGGACCTTGTTGGGGCCGACACCGACCCCGGTGCATATGCCCCCAGCGATGCAGTTGGACGACGTGACATAAGGATAGGTACCATGGTCTATGTCGAGCATCGTTCCCTGGGCCCCCTCGAACATGACCTTCTTGCCCTTCTCGATGGCCTGGT
>JACXTP010000167.1 GCA_016919625.1 Methanomassiliicoccaceae archaeon | reverse complement strand
ATCTGCAGTGACCTCGGAGACCTTTTGGCTGGGGCGATCGCGCACGACCAGGGTCTTGCCCTGTGCCCCTTTCCTCACCTCGAGGACCTCGGTGTCCACCAGGACATCCATATATCCCCTGGCCTTTTCGAGCATAAGATCAGATACCTCTGGCTCCTCCTTTGACAATAAATGGGGGTTCCGCCCGATCACTGTGACCTTAGTGCCAAAGGCGGAGAAGAAATGCCCAAACTCGCAGGCTTTGTAACCGCCTCCCATGATGACCAGGCTCTTCGGCAACTTCTCGATGTCGAACACTGTCTCGGACAGAAGGTAACCCGCCTCCTCGAGCCCTTTTACATTCGGAACATGACTTCTGGTACCGCATGCCAAAACTATTCTGGGGGCTTTGACCTGCTCTTCATCGACCTGTAAAGTATAAGGAGCGATGAAGTAACCCGTGGTGCGGTAGAGATGCAGATCTGGGTCATTCTTGATCCCTTCCTCTATACCTTGACGGTCAGGCAGAATGAGGTCCCACATTCGCTTGCGGACCAGATCGAAATCGACATCCTCTACCTGCGCTTTGATGCCTACCGCCTTTCCATGCTCGATGGTGCGGATGACCTCGGCTGGGTAGGTCAATATCTTGCTTGGGATGCAACCTCGGTTAAGGCATGTGCCCCCCGCTGGGCCATTCTCCACCAAGGCCACTTTCATCTCCTTGTTTCGCGCCCTACTCGCGATGGTCAATCCAGCCCCTGTTCCGATTACGATGAGGTCGTATTCCTTCATATCCGCACCCGGTCCCGATGCAATCTGTGCCCACCTTATTTTAGTGTTACCGCTGACCAAGCATGGGCGATGTCGATATCATTACATACTCGCTGATAGGTCCTAATGGCGGTGCTCTAATGGATCCTATCGTAGAGTGCAACTGTACCGCCAGCGAATTGATGATCTTTCCTTGCGCAGGAGCCTGCAGCGTGGGACAGCTCAGTAACGACCTGGCAAAAAAAATGAGCAAGGAGGGCATCGGTAAGATGGCCTGCATCGCAGCAGTTGGTGCAGGAGGACCGATGGCGATCAAAGCGGCGAATGACGCTAAGATAGTCCTGATCATCGATGGTTGCCCCATGAGCTGCGCCAAGAAGATCGTGGAGAAGGCAGGGATCAGACCGACCCTTCAAGTGCTGGTCACAGACATCGATATGAAGAAGACAGATATTTTGGGTTATTCCGACGAAGAGATGGAACGAGCGTTCAAGATGACGCTGGACCGACTGAAGAACGTTCCACGCTAACCTTTTTATTCCTAAAAGAATCGATTTTCTAAATTTATTCTTGTTTCATATTTGTCTCGTTGTTCAAATTTTTAGGAGCCAGATGCTCACCAGCTTTCACTTTACTTATATTGTGATTGTCGATTTTATTGTGTAGTATTATTGGAATCATGATTCATACATCTAATATTTTTTAAATATGATGTACATATGTCTTATTTCCAAGAATATTAATATCTAATTGTCTATGCAAACGTCCCGTCGGATGCTTCATCATCTAGCTATGAGGCATTCGGGGGCGAGGTTCGCCCTGAACCGACGAGCGAAAATGCGACCCTGATCACAAGGTCAGGATTCAAGGAGAGATGTGAAGAATGTCGAAAGAACTGAACGGATTCTTTGTGACTGGAACGACAATGGAAGCAAATGAGCATGCCTGCCGGTTAAAGGAGGATGTCAAACCATGGTAGACTCCGGCGATACGGCCTGGTTGTTGATCTCTACCGCCCTCGTGTTCATGATGACACCGGCGGTGGGATTCTTCTACGGAGGCATGCTGCGGAAGGAAAGCATGCTATCCATATTGGGCCAGACAATAATCATCACTGCTTTCGTGACCTTCATCTGGGTCATTATCGGCTATTCATTGGCCTTCGGACCGAACGTTGGGGACCTAGGGCTGATAGGCAACCTTGACTACGTCATGCTTCAGGGCGTCGGGGCCGATCCGGGCAGTGCGATATTCATGCCCACCACAGTGCCCCATTTGTTATACATGATGTTCCAGCTAACATTCGCCATCATCACGGTGTCCCTGCTCATAGGTGGCATAGCCGAACGCATGAAATTGCGCTCGCTGATCATCCTTCTGATCGTATGGATGATGGCCGTCTACCTGCCGGTAGCCCACTGGGTCTGGGGTGGCGGTTGGATATTCGAGATGGGCGCCCTTGATTTCGCGGGCGGCACCGTGGTGCACATCACTGCCGGCGTTTCCACTCTGGCGGCGGTCATGGTCCTAGGCAAACGCATCTCTGCCTCGAACGGCGGTGAGGAGAGGCCCCACAACATCCCGTTCGTGGTATTGGGTGGTGCCCTGCTTTGGGTCGGTTGGTTCGGTTTCAACGGTGGTAGTGCCTTGGCATCGAACGCCCTGGCAGTCACGGCAATGTGGAACACCATGTTGGCGGGTTCCATGGCCGCTCTGACCTGGGGCATTGTCAGCTGGTTGCACCTGGGAAGGCCGGGCGTCCTCGGTTTGATCTCCGGTGCGGTGGCTGGTCTCGTGGCCATCACTCCCGCGGCCGGTTACGTGGACACCACTGGTGCGATGATCATCGGCCTGTCCGCCGGTGTGATTTGCTATGGCGGTATATTGTTGCGCAAGCGTTTCAAGTACGATGATGCCCTGGACGTGTTCGGCGTCCACGGTGTGGGTGGTACCTTCGGTGCCATCGCCACCGGGTTGTTCGCCACAAGCACCGTCAACTCCGCCGTGGTGAACGAAGGGGTGTTCTACGGAGGCGGTCTGACCCTGCTCAGCTATCAGCTCACAGCGGTGGCTGTGGTGTGGGCTTGGGCATTCGGCATAACCTTCGCAGTGATATATGTCATGAAGAAGGTGACGACCATACGGATGACGAAAGAAGAGGAGCGTGTCGGTCCGGACATAGTCCAGCACGGCGAGGTCGCTTACGACATGTGAGGTGTTAAAAATGAAAAAGATCGAGGCAATAATCCGTCCCGAGCGTTTGAACACCGTCAAGGCCGCCCTCGAGGAGATCGGAGTGCATGGAATGACCGTGTACGAGGTGGAGGGACGCGGGGAGCAGAAAGGGCTGGAATTCACCCATCGCGCCGGAAAATACCGCATCGACCTACTTCCCAAGCGTAAGATCGACATCATTGTCCCGGACGACCAGGTCCAGGTGGTGGTGGATAAGATCATAACATCCGCCAGGACCGGGGAGATCGGCGATGGTAAGATCTTCATTACCAATGTCGAGAAGGTCATAAAAATTAGGACT
>JACXTP010000166.1 GCA_016919625.1 Methanomassiliicoccaceae archaeon | reverse complement strand
CGGGCATCCCATACCAGACCTTCGGCGATAAGGCTGGCGCGCTCACTCTGATGATGGTATGAAGCCGCTCTCCCATGGCGCGATACGGTTCAGGCATCGCGGCGATGTTCGCGAGCACGGCGCTCTCCCCGTCCGCTTTGTCCACGTGCTGGTCGGGTTGGGCGACTGCCTTCTTGGTGCCCTGCCTGATCGTCTTATCCATACTAAATTACCTGTTCTTTCCTCTATCAGATTTTTCTATCTTTCAATCAAACGACATTCGACAACTGTACTTTTCCATCAGTCATTCGTTGAGCCCTTCCTATTCAAATTTAGGGCGAACCTCTCTGCCAGTTCGACGTCCTCTTGGTTCGGTCTGCCCTTGTTCATCCCACCGAAGTACTTGAGGAAGCTATTCGTGTTGTAACCCTTGCAAGCGAACTCATCGACGATCTCGTAACCCTTCTGTTGAAGCCTGCTTCGGAGGGCTGAATGGTCCTTCGCGACCTTATCATCGTTGATGATAGCGCTCGTGGAGAACAAGAACGCTCTCTTGCCATCAACCTCGGGCATCCTCTCAGCAAGGGAGAGTAGTTCCTTATGGTGCATCCCATCATAGATGCCAGAACCGAATCCTATCAGTTCGTATCCTTGGATCGCCTCAGATCGGATATCTTGAGGGGATCTGATGGGCGCATCGAGCACGTCCGCTATTACTCTAGCGATCTTCTCAGTGTTCCTGTGATGATATGATACGAGGACGAGGAGTGCCCTGATCGGAAGAACGTCCACACTCGTCATCGTACCCGCCTGTTCCTCATGGGTCCGTCATACACACATCTCTCATCTGTTGAAAGCATAGGAGGCAAATCATCCATTCTATCATGTGATTAGAAAAGTGGTCATCCTACTTAGGGCGGCTGGGCACTTGTGACCGAAAAATGGGAATCCTCTGGAAAAAGTATCTAATTACTAAATAAGCAGTTTTTAGATGATTTTAGTAATGGGGGAAATGCGATAGAATGGATTTATCTCGTCTACGTAGGGGGACATCTCTCTCTTCAATTGCGTCTTAAAAATAGCATAAGAACCATTTGATGCGGCATTCTAAGCTGCAGAAGACTAACCCTGTGGTTAAGCATGTTCAGTAGCGTTTGAATAGCGAAATAATTGCACAGGATATGGTTCTAACGCATCATGGCTGGATATGGATGATGGTGGGTCTGCCCGAATTTGAATCGGGGTCTAAGGCTCCCAAAGCCCCAAGGATGGACCAAGCTACCCCACAGACCCGGTGGGGCGCTCTAACGGCGAAGTTATCCAAATAGTTTATCATCGCCTATGGGGGAGCCAACCTTGCTATTCCACACGTCATGGCCTTCCACTTCCTTCGACCTATAGATATTAATGACTCCCAGACCATCACCGGAGAGCCCCTCAGCATCGACAAAAATGATTGGTGGCCTAAAATGGAGATGCCGCACATGAAATTCAGGAGACAGAACCAAAACGAGGTCCACATCACGGTCGAGGTAAACGACATCGACCATATCCTAATGCCCCCGGAGAGCGACCTTTTTTCAAGCAATATCACGGAATACATGGGCCAATCGGCGCTCCAACGTTGTAAGGCGATGATCAGGGAGGAGAGGGGTTGGGAGAAGAGGAAATATCGATTCACTTTCTTGGTGCCAGCGGACCAAATCGGTCGAAGGAGCGTAGAGGAGATCAGGACCGCCATCGGTAGATACTGCGCCACCCTTCGCAAGGACAATGAAATGCAGCTCCATGTGATAAGGCATAGAGGGTTGAGACAGCTCCCATTCGCCCTCGCTCTCCTCATCATTTTCGTCACCTCGGGGGTTATTATCGGGTCCGAAGCTGTGGTTGAAATGTCCCCACTTTTGGCAACGGCCATCAGCGAGGGCATGTACGTCATAGGTTGGGTCTCGCTCTGGGGTCCGACGGACACGCTGCTCTTTGAGCCCATGGAACTTCGTACCGAGAACAAGTTGTTGGCCATGATGGACAAGGTGGATATCGAGGTGCTACCATCGGGTGCATCCTCTTCGAACTGAAGCAGAGGACTGACCTTTGCCTCTGCCATCGGTCCCATTGCCGAGAACCAGGCGGAATCGTTTAATTATAGGGGGAGGTCCTTTTACGCGTCATCATGCGGGCAGGCAGATCCGCCGTCATCGCGCTGGCCGTCGTGGCAGTGCTTCTATTGGCCGGTCTAGTGGTCATGCCCATGTTCTTCGACCAGCCTGAAGGCTTTCAGACCGAGGACCTGGTCGCCCCCGAGGTCTACCTGGACCAACAGATCGTGCCCTGGAAGCCCCGCCCCATCACCACGGAATCGCTGAACCACTCCATTCAGCTTTCCTGGGCCATGACCCCCATCTATGCCGGTTATGGAGGGGTGCTGAACCTCAGCGTGGTGAGCCAATCTCCGAACCTTATTTACATCTATGGCTTCGGCGTGGGATGGCCCGATCACGGACTGGAGACATCTCGTACTTGTTCGGTCAATCTCACCTCCGGAGGAAGTGAAAGCCTCGGACTGATATTCTTCACCGGGCCAGAGGCGACCGGGAGGGAGGATTACCGTATATTCGTGGAGATAGCCGTCCAAGCGTCGGAAGGCACGGAATGGAACGACTACGGAAGGATGGACGGCAAGCTCTGGGACACAGAGGTGTTAGAGTCCATCGGTCCAACAGGTTACGATGTCTCGCTCAACCCGCGTAACTATTACGACAAGGCAACCGAGTTGATGGACGGGGACGCCGTCTCTGCTCTCGTGACGCAGGTCCAGCTCCAAGAGCCTGGGCCTTACAGCCTGCAGCAGCTCCTCTATGTCTTTGACTGGGTGCGGGAGAACATCGAGTACACCGATGACCTTGCGGACGAATGGCAGAGCTCTATGGACACATTGGTGCTGAGAAGCGGGGACTGCGAGGACCATGCCATACTGGTCGCCACCATGGTCCGAGAGCTTGGGGGTTGCGCGCGCTTCAACCTCATCGATGGGCATGCGTTCGCCACCGTCTTCATCGGGGACGAGTACACCGACCTCTCGGCGATAAGGATGGCCATCAGCTCGCACTATGGCACGCTGGTGCCGGTGCACTACCTTTTGGATGATGCAGGATACTGGATGACAATGGACACGGTCGGTTTCCCTTACGCAGGGGGGCTCACTGCCAGTTCAGCACCGGTGTTAAATGGCGATGTGGACTGGACCTTCGAGGGCACGGACATCCTCATCAAGGTCGATGCGATTCCAGATCAATGAGCCTTGCCCGCGGCCAGGATCTCCCGGACCGCTTGACGCATCGCCGCCTCGCTGCCCATCATCGGGTTCCAACCGATGGCCTGGAGCTTCTTGATGTCCAGCAGCATCTCCTTGACGTCGCCGACCCAACCCCTTCCGCCCTTCACGCCCCCGGTCCAATCGTAGCGGACATCGGGCAACCCCATCTCCTTGACCACTATGTCGGCGATGCCCTGCACGTTAAGGCGGTCCAGAGAGCCGATGTTGTAGATGGCCACCTGCTCCTGCGCCCGTTCGGCGCCGATCATCATGGCCTTGGTGCAGTCGGAGACATGCACGTATGATTTGTTCGTCCCTGGCGCCGCCCCGAGGATCTCCAGGCGGTTTGGTTCCTCGCGGAGCTTGCGGATGAAGTCGTGCACCACATTGTGGGTGCTGCGGGAACCGACGACGTTCGCGAAGCGGTAGATCGCCGCGTCCATGTCGAAGGTGTGAGCGTAGGAGCAGATTAAAGCCTCGCATGCCAGCTTGGAGGCGCCATAGATGGATATCGGGATGAGCGGTCCATAGCCCTCCTCGGTCGGTATCTGTCCGGGTTCCCCGTAAACGGTGGAGGTGGAAGGGAAGCATATGGATCGGACCGAGGCGGCCCGCATCGCCTCCAGCACCAAGTATGTTGCCTCGATGTTCTGCTCCATGTGCACCCGGGTGTTGTTCGGTCCTTGTCTCACATCCGGGTTGGCGGCGAAATGGAAAACCACGTCCACGCCTCCCAAGTGCTCCTTGAGCCGACCGGAGAGCAGGTCGGTCTGGTGGAATTGGAAGCGGCCCGTGGCCAGTGCCCTTTCCATGAACTCTCTCTTTCCAGCGGAAAGGTTGTCGACGCCCACGACCTCGCAACCCTTCGCGAGCAGAGCGTCCACCATATGGCTGCCTATGAATCCGGCGCAACCCGTGACCAATATCTTACTTCCTTGCAAACGCACCCTCAGACCTCCTTTGACATTCCCCTGAGCCTCTCGACGAAAATGCGCATGGCCGCCCCTCGATGCGAGAAGACGATCTTCTCGTCCATGTCCATCTCGGCAAACGTCCTGTCCGCCCCGTCGGGGACAAAGATGGGATCGTAACCGAAGCCCCTTTCCCCGCGCTCCTCCATGACGACCCTGCCTGGCGACACCCCAGTAACCACCAAGCGGCCGACGTCCTCCATCTGGCAGCCGATGCAACATCGGAAATCCGCCCGACGGTCCGAAATACCTTCGAGAAGACGAAGGACGCCAGCGCATCCAATGGTCTTGAACACATAGGCGGAATATACTCCAGGGAAACCGTTCAGGGCGGGTATGAACAGACCGGAATCGTCCAATATGAAATCCTTGTGGCCGGCCGCCGCGATCTGGTCCAAGCAACCGTTCACCACCTCGTCCAGATCATCTGCCTGTATCTCGTCGCATTCGACCTTGAGGTGCCTAACCTTTATGCCAAGCCGCGCCAGGCCATGTTGGAACTCCTGAAGTTTATGGAGGTTGCCTGTGACCAGGCCGACCTCCCTCATGTGTACCGACCTCTGTCCTCGATCTCCTTCACCTTGCGCAGCACATCGGCCGCCTTGGGGAACGAGTCCCGGTACGCATTGATAATCTGATCATAACTGTCAGGGATGTGGGAATGCGCCGACTGGAACGCCTCATGGAGCAGATGTATGTCGACCCCAAGTTCCTCCAGATCGGCCTTCTTCGAGCCCAAAGAGAAATCGATGAACCAGACCCGTCCCTCGGACCAGATCATGTTGGAGGTGGTAAGGTCCCCATGGGCTATGCTTCCCTTATGCAGCAGACCCACGGAGCGGCCCACCTCCTCGCACACCATGGCCCTCTGCTCTGGGCCTGATTGGTCAAGCAAATCCTTTACGCGAGGACCATTGACCTCTTGCATCACCAACGTCGCTTCGATGATGTCGATATCGTAGATGATCGGCGTGGGCACGCCGAGGCGCCTCGCCTCCTGGATCAATCGTGCCTCGTTCTTGGTGCGCGTGACGCGGAGCGAATTGTCCAGCTCAGGGTGGCGATAGCCTTTGGGAACGCGGCTCTTCAAGATGACCTGGCGGCCCATCCAGACCCCTCGACGGATCTCAGCCTCCGCCCCTCTTCTGATGACCTGCACGTCCGGACTATCGTTAAGGGCTTTTATTAAACTTTAGACGCGCTGGTTAGCACCGGCGCCGTCCCGACCTCAACGGCAGGGTGGTCTGGCGGATCAAAGAAGCGTTCCAGTTCCGAGCTCAGGTCATGGCTCTCCTCCATGCGTAAGCCGGAGGGGAAGGCACCACGAACCGTGGCGGACAGATAACGGTCGTCCAGGAGAATGATGGCCGCTCTGTCCGTCTCGGAGCGGACGGCCCTTCCCGCCGCCTGTAGGACCTTCGTCACCGCCGGATAGGTCCGGGCGTACATGGCAGCCTTGGGCGGCCCATGTCGACGTTCCAATCTGGACATGATGGCATCCCCCTCCACCGAAGGTGGTGCCAGGGGCAGACCGACCACGAACACCGCCGAGAGCAGGTTGTCCCGGAAGTCCACCCCCTCCGCGTAGGAACCACCTATGGTGGCCAGCAGCAGGCAGGAACGTTCTCGGACCAGTTCGGAGATCAACGCCTCCTTCTCCGCCTTGGCCATCTCCCGTCGTTCCACAAGTGTCCTCTTGTTCAGGGGCATATGCCTCAGGAAATGCTCCGTTCGACCCAGGAAGTCGTAGGAGGGGAAGAAAGCCACCACGTTGCCCGGCACGGCCCGGCAGGCGCGGGCCATCACATCGGCGAAGGCCATATAGCTCGATTCATCCCGCCGGTCGAAGCGTGAGGTGACCGAGGGCACAACCAATACCAGGCGGTTCTCGGGAGGGAACGGGGAGGCATATTGGCGACAGACCGCCCTATCTCCGATCCCAAGCGCCTCGGCGAATCGGCTGGGAGGGTGTAGCGTCCCGCTCATCAGAAGAGAACAGCGCATCCCTTCGAACAAAGGCCCGGCGATGAGTCCAGGTTCGATGAAACGGTTATGCAGTAAGCCTTTGACCCCGTCCACGAAGCGGATAGTTGCCCCTGGACAGGAGGACCACCCCTGGAGGAACATTGCCAGTTCCTCCATGCGCTTACGCGGTCTCCCCTGATAATATTCCAATATCCCTTGAGCTATCTCGCCGCTGTTCGCCCCCACCTCACGCTCCAGATCGTCATCTAGCGCCTCGACGGCAATGGGCCCAACATTTGGTTCGAAGGCATGGCGGTCCAGGAATGCCAGGATCGTGGTGAGCGCCTCTCGGAAGTGCCTGTTCCCCGTGCCCTTGAGGGCAGAGCACAGCTGGGACCGGGCCAATGACTGGCTATGCGCCTCGGTTATGCGCGAAGGCAGATTGTGCGCCTCGTCCACCACCAGGACCGATGCGCAGGCTGGGCGACCCAGGTCCTCCAGGACGGGCCGGTCCCTGCCAGAGAACACGTGATTATAATCCCCCACCATCAGGTCCGTCCTGGCCAAGGCGGCCCGGGCGGCGAGGTATGGACATCCCCCCATCCTCACGCACAGCCTCATCGCCTCCCCCACGTGCAATGGGTACTCGAGCAATCTGGCCGCGGCCGCCTCCACCCTTTCCTTGTCCAGGAAATAGCAGTCCCCCGATTCCGTGCAAGGGACCTGCCCATCTCGACCACGGCACAGGCACATGTCCTCCCGGGAGATTAGGTCCACAACCTTCACCTTCTCCCGCCTCCAGATGTAGCGTGCCGTCTCGATGGCGGCCCTATGCTGGGATTGTCTGGAGGTGAGGAACAGGACCGCCCCCTGGCTGGGAAGCACCGCTTCCAGCGAGGCGCTCAGACCGACCGCCGTCTTGCCCAATCCGGTTGGGGCGTCCGCCACCAGGTCCACTCGATTGGACATGCAGGACCGGGCGTCCTCCAAGAACTGGCCCTGGCCGCCCCTGGCCTGCGGGAAAGGGAACAGGTCCCGATGGCCCCGTTCCGCCCTGACCGGTATGGGTTCGTGTGCTTCCATAGAGGAGAACTTTCTAACGGGTCACACTATCCTTACCACTAGACGCAAGCTACTCGGTGGTCTCAAATAATGGTCAATCTCTGACCTGAAATCGTGACCGAGGCATACCTGAGAGGCAAGCAGGCGGCGCTGGTCGCCGGGCTGCTTTTCCTCAGCACGCTCATGGGTTACGTGGCCCGTTCCACCATATCCGTGGCCCTACCTTTCATATCCGAGGACTATGGCTGGACCCAATCGGAACAGGGCTACCTGGGCGGCCTGCTGCTCGGGATATTCCTGGTCGGTTACGGTCTGAGCAACATATTCCTTAGTCCCCTCATTGACCGTTTCGGGCCGCGTCGGATGCTTACGGCCGCCATCGTCATATGGTCAATCATAACCTTCTTCACCGGGCTCCTGGGTCTTATCTTCGGGGCCTTCCTATTCCTGCGCTTCATCCTTGGGGTATCGCAGGGAACGCTGTTCCCTTCTGCCAGCAAGGAGACCAAGCTGCGATTCGCCCCAGGGCTGCGATCGAGGGTGAACGGCCTCTACATGTCCTCGATGTACATCTCCAACCTGGTCATCGGTGCGGCGGTCCTGCCGCTCATCGCCTTCACCGACTGGCGCATCACCTTGTACATCGTTTCCGGACTGGGGTTGTTGTTAGCCGTCCCGGTCTGGTTCTTTGTGAAGGACGATGGCAAACAGGACGCGCCCAAGAGCATGAAGGAGGCGTATTCCGAGATCGGAACGGGATTGAAGGAGTCCAGTCGCATCAAGGGTTTCTGGCGCCTCACCGTGGCCGATACCGCCATGAACCTGGCCTGGTGGGGCCTGTCCCTCTGGCTGCCGACATATCTCATCGAGGCTAAGGGATTCACCACGGATGAACTGGTCTGGGCCCTGCCTATGATCTATATCGGGGGTTTCTTCGGCATCTTCCTGGGATCCATGCTAAGCGACAGGGTGGGGCGCCGCTCCTTGATTACCGCCCTGTTCTCCATTACCGGGGCGGTCTTCCTGGGCCTGCTGGTCATAGCGGAGGACCAGGCCCTGGTGGTCTTCGCCGGCTTCGCCACCTTGTTCTGCATCAGCTTGCTCCCGGCCAATGCCTATACGTTGCTACAGGGCATCGTCCCGGCTCGTCTTACAGGCTCGGCCACTGGCCTCTTGAACGGTGTCTCCAATGGGGTCGGGGTGCTAGGCCCGGTGCTCATAGGCGCCTCTTTGGCCCTCACCGCTAGCTTCGACCTTGGCATCGCGGTGGTGGCCGGAGCACAGATATTGGCGGCCTACGCCATATTCTCCTTCAGACGATTGGAGAAAAGCGAGGGGTCCGGCAGCTGAGCCAAGATTTTATCATCCACCCAATGGTTCTTCTCCCCGTGCAACACCTGCCCTTGAACTGTTCCGCCCTCGACGCCTTGCTAGGAGGGGGCATCGAGAGCGGATGCATCACCCTGATCTATGGTGAGGCGGGGACGGGCAAGACCAATCTTTGCCTGATCCTGGCAAGGCAGGTGGCCCTGTCCGGGCGCAAGTTCATCTACATCGATTCCGAGGGTGTGTCGATGGAACGGCTCAAACAGGTCTCTGGGCCGGACATCGACGCGGTCCTGAAGAACGCACTGTTCAGCGAGGTGCACTCGTTCAAGGAGCAGGACACCATGGTGGACAAGGCCATCAAGCTGGCCGAGGGTCAGGCGGACATCGGCCTGATCGTGATCGACTCCATGACCATGTACTATCGTCTAGGTGACCGGGACGAGGAGCGGGTCGAGCGCCGGTCCTTGGCGAACCAGAGCGCCAAGCTCCTTTCCTTGGCCAGAAAGAAAGGTTTGCCGGTGTTGTTGACCTCCCAAGTGTTCATGGACATCGAGAAGGGGACGGTGGAGGCGCTGGGCGGGAACGTACTGCACCATAACGCCAAGACCATCATCTTCCTGGAGCGTACCGGTCTGGGCAAGCGCAGGGCGACCGTGATGAAGCACCGTCACCTGGCCGAGGGCGGCACCGCCGAATTCCGGCTCACCGAGTCCGGCGTCTCCTGTCTGTGATCAACGGTCCCTTCCGACAGCGTAGTCAATGAGGGTGGAGATCATGTTCTTCTCCTCCGAGGGTGGCAAGCACTGTAGCAGCTCCTTGGCCTTCCGCGCATAGTCCTGAGCCTGCTTGGTGACGAAATCGATGCTGCCGGTGCGCTCGAGCACGGCAATGGCCTCGCTGACCTCCTCGGCGCTGGCATGCTCGTTGCCCAATGCCTTTAGGAGCGTGTCCCGGTCCGAGCAAGGCCGTTTCAGTTGCTCCATGGCATGGACGATGATCAGGGTACGTTTGCCGTTACGGATGTCGTTGCCCACCGGTTTTCCCGTCTTCCTTTCATCGCCCAGTATGCCAAGGACATCGTCCCATATCTGGAACCCGATGCCCCAGAGGCGGGCGCACTCCTTCATGTCCCGCACTTGCTGGTCCGTTCCGCCCGCAATGATAGCACCGCCCTCCGCGGCGCAGGCGAAGAGGACCGCGGTCTTCTCCTCCACCATAAGGACGTACTCCTCCACCCCCACGGTGTGCCTGGCCTCGAAATCGATATCCATCTGCTGTCCCTCGGCGATCAGATATACGGTCTGGGACACTGTCCGCACCAGCCGACGCAGGTCCTCGCCAGGGACATCGGTGTCGCACAGGATCTCATAGGCCCTAGCGAATAATGCGTCGCCGGCGATTATGGCGGTCGGCTCGTCGTAGAGCACGTGCACCGCTGGCCGCCCTCTGCGCATCTCGTCCTTGTCCATGACGTCATCGTGGACCAGAGTGAAGTTGTGGATGATCTCCAGGGCGCAGCCGAAAGGCATGGTCTCCTTGCCCCTCTTCCCGACCGCTTCGGCCACCAGCATGGCCAGGACCGGGCGCATCCTTTTACCGCCGGCCTCCGGGTAGTGGATCATGGCCTTCCGCAGCTTGGGGTACTTGCCATAGTCCAGGTAGTGCATGAGTCGCCCGTCGACATCTTTGGCCATGTCGGCCATCCTCTTGGGAAGCTCCATGTGCTCACATCTCCAGTTGGTCCATCCATTCCTTGGTGGGACCGGTTATGATGCAATCCTTATTGGCCAGGGAAGCGATGTCCGCCGACCCGGTGAGGAACATGGCCACCTTCAGCTCCCTCTTGGTCCGGGTAAGCACCTCCTTGACCCTCTCCGCCGATTCCAAGGCCGCTGGCAGCACCGCCCGGGCATAACCTCCGCAGGATGCGCCAAGCACGATGCCCCTCGCCAGGTCCAGTCCGTTGCGCACTCCGCCGCTCGCCATCACGGGCAGCCCCACTTGGGATTGGACCACCGAGACCGGCGCCGGGATGCCCCAATCCGAATAAAGTTCACCTATGGAGGCCAGCCCCTCGTCGCCATGACGCTTGGCCCGGTGCATCTCCACTGCGGCGAAGCTGGTGCCGCTCAGACCGGAAACGTCCAAGGCCACCACCCCAGTGCCCTTCAGTCGCAGCGCCACATCTTCCGATATCCCCGCCCCCGTCTCCTTGACCATACAGGGCATTTCCTTGGCCAGGGCCCTGATCCGGTCAAGGCAACCGACGGCCCTCAGGTCACCCTCCGGTTGGGCTACCTCCTGCAGATAGTTCAGGTGTATGGCCATGACATCGGCGTCGATCATATCGAACGCCTTCTTGACATCATCCAGCGTGAATGCCTTCTTGCGACCTTGTTTGATGAGCTGCGGGGCGCCGATGTTGCCTATGCGCAAAGGCACGTCATGATCCCGCAGAACGGTGTAGCTTGGGTCGGATCGGTCCTCGATGCCAGCCCTTTGGCTGCCTACGCCCAGTCCGACCCGCAGATCCGCGCAGGCCTCGGCCAGGTTTGCGTTGATCCTCTCCGCTTTGGCGTAACCGCCAGTGATGGCCGTCACCACCAGGGGCATGTCCAATTCCTTGCCTAGGAATCGGATCGAGGTGTCGATATCCTCCAGGTCCACCTCGGGGAGGGAGTTCTGAATGAGCCTCACATCGTCCCAATGGTTGTGTTCCGGCCAGACCTTCTCCTGCATTGCCACCTCGATGTGGTCCGCCTTTCGCTTTTGGATCTTCTTCATCTCATCCACCTCTAACTTTGGAGCATAAGGTGCTTGCCCCGCGCAGCGCGCTCTCCAGCCTACCAGGCGCCATTCCGTTGATGATGGTGCATTCGTCTGTATGGGCGCTCAGGGCGAGCATGTATTCGATCTTGGCATAGATGCTTCCCGTGACATCGTCGCACCGCTCGCTCCGGGGAAGCCCGTCCAGCACGGATCGGTCGATATCGGCCAGCAACTGGGCGTCGGAATGGAGGTGCGGGTCCCGGTCGAACACTCCGTCCACATCGGTGACGAAGATCACGCGTTTCGGTCGCAAACCCTCCGCCAGTCTTGTGATGAGCTGGTCGCCGGAGCAGATCCCGAAAGAACGGGTCACATCCAGGGTGACGTCCCCATAGGTCACCGGGACGACCCCGATCTCCAGGTAGGCACGGAAACGGTCCAGGTCCAGGTGCGCCAACTTTCCGTCGCGCAGCGTCGCGCAGGACCCAGGGGATATGGCCACGGCGTTCAGGCCGGCGGAGACCAGCTCCTTGAGCACCAGCAGGTCAAGTTCCCTGACGTCCAAGGAGACCTTGCTCACTCCCTCCTCCTGTCCTGGTCTGACCCTGCCCTTTTGCAGTTCGAAACGCTTGGCCATCACATGGCCGTAGGAACCAGCGCCATGGACCAGCACGACCTCTTCGCCGGAGGACGACACCTCTTGGGCCAGACGTGCGACGGTCTCGGGGCGGAAGGTGCGATATTGCCACTTGTCCGTGATGACGCTACCGCCCAGCTTCACCAATATCATTTGACCATCTGGGACATGAGATGGTCTAGTTAAAAATGTTCGTCGGTCCTATGTCACCTTCTTACCGCACTTTCGGCAGAAGGTGTCGGTGGGCTTGAGCGGAGCGTTGCACTGAGGGCAGACTGTGGGGTGGTCGGCTCTCTCACCGCAGGACCCGCAGAACTGGTCGTCCTTGGTCAGTTCGGCCCCGCACTTGTTGCACTGATCGATCTCGGATGCCTTGACAATCGCGGCGACCTTCGCTTCCTCCATCTCCGGTGTGGCAACGGCCGTCGTTACCACCACTCCCTCCAGGGTCTTTCTGGCCTTCATGGAGTGGGTCAGGGCGGCATTGTAGTTTGCCGCTTCGAAATCGACCTTGGCCTCGTTCAATTGGGCCTCAGCCGCTGAGACGTCCTTGGTGCCCCGGGCGGAATCGATCTCGCTCTGGACGGAGGATATGAGGAACCTGGACTCCAGATAGTTCTGGGGGAGCTTCTTGACATCGTGCACGTTGGAATCATCCTCTGCGACATCGATGAAGGTATCAACCGGACCATCGGCCACGTCCAGGTCGATCGGGAGGTCCTTCTCTGGTGCCACCATCAAAGATTCCCTGGCCAGTTTGGTAGTGGCCATGACCTTGGCGTAGTCCTTGCGGTCGTATTCCATCTTCGCCTTCTCTAGGAGCACTTCGGCTTTGGTCGTGTCCTTTCCCACGTTCCTCAAAGACAGGGCTACCGCAGAAGTGTTGGTGAGCGAGTTATAAGCATCATCGCGGTCCAAGACCTTTACCAGATCGTCATTTCTTTTTGGACGCATGAACTTGAACTCGACATAAAGCGTGATGACCAGGATGATAACGAGCACACCCATGAGGATGGCGTTTATTGTGTCCAGATGAACTCCCTCCGACGAGATGGCATGTCGCGGTTATAAAAAGTGGAACCAAGATAAGTATTTATGCAGGTGGATTTTATTAATAATAATAGCCTTATTTATCTAATCAATTGAATATAGAGTCCGATTATCAAAAGACCCAGTGCAATGCTGCCAAAAGCAGAGCTGATCAGGAATTAGAGGAAAAATAAGAAAGGCTGACAGCGTTTGAAGCTTCCCGTGGGCTCGCGCACCACAGTACCACAGCAGACGCAGGCGGGCTTAGCTTCTGGGATCGGACGAGACCAGGCGTATCCCCGCCGCTATGGCCGTCAAGCCATTCTTAGAACCACCGAAGTGAACACATATATTTAATCATTTCTGACCAGGGCTTTTTTCCCTACATCAGAGCGTATAAGAGAACGAGCCCGAGACCCGCCGCCACCGCCATGGAGACCATGTTATTGCCGAGTTTGGATATCCTCCCTTCCCGCTCCCAAGTGGCGCCTATCAGGCTGTCCACGTTGCATCCCAAGAACCCGGTGAGGATCGGCACCGCCAATGTGATGTCGGGCCATTGGAAAGGGAAGAGGATGGCCCATCCTAGCAGCGATGCCAGGAGCGCCCCCAGGAAGGCCCAGGCGGTACCATAGGCGGACACTCCCCCGTTCGTGCCCGGCGCCACCGGTCTCATGGTCGTTATCAACCTCACCCTCGGACTGAGCACCCCTAGCTCGCTGGCGATGGTGTCCGAGGCCGCCTCGGCGATGGCGCAGAGGTAGACCAGACTAGCCAGCGGTTCGTCCTGATAACCCAGGACGTACGATCCAACCGCAATGGCGGCAGGCACCAGACCGTTCGCCACCACATTACGGTAGTTCCTCTCCCCCTTGGTCCCTTCCTGAAGGCCGCGGGCCTCCTTCTGCTCGAATCGATATCTGGTGACAAGGAACCCGGCCAGGGCGAAAGCGATCAGCATCACCAGCCAGCTCAAGGAGCCGAAGACGCCTATGATCACACCCATTCCGAACGAGGCCATGCTGCCGCTGGCATCAAGGAGCCCGAACCGGTACGAGATGAAGCTGAGGACCCCGCAGAGGGTAAGGACCAGCAACAGCTCCCAAGCCGGCGACATTGCCGATGCGAACCATCAAAGGCTAATAAAGACGATGGTCGGAGCATCGACCATAGCCGGATACGGGCATCACTCTTTGTCGTTGTTCCGCTTCTCGAAGAAGCCCACGCGCTCGAAGAGGGGCCGGGTCTCGTCCTTTATGCCTCGCATCTTTTCCAGGTCCCCATCCCAGGCGATGAGCTCGATGCCGTAGTTCTCATCTATGTTGTCCATTATCTTCTCCAGCTTGGCCGGGACATTGCCCGTCCTCGACCCCACCAGCACGACCGCCAGAAAATAGAACTCCCGCTTCTCGATCATGAGCTTCTTTTCGCCGAAGTCCATACGCTTGAGGCCAGTTATGCTCTCGTCCTTGAAAGAGTCAGTGACGAAGCCTTGGATCGCCACCAACATGCTGCTCATGATCTGGTCGTCCATGCCTGGCTTCAGGCGCCGAGCTTGGTGGGCGATGAGGTTCCCATCGTGATAGATGAGGAAAACCTCGTCTACCACCGGTCTGGTGCGCCATAGATAGATGATGATAATCGAGAGCACGCCGATGATGGCAAGCAATGCGATGACGATATAGGTCATGGTGAGGTCTTGCTCCACCAAAAGTTGCAAGGGCACGGTGGTCTGGTTGTATCCGTTACTGTCCACCGCCATTACCGAGTAGTAGATCTCGACATCTTGGTCCTGGGCCGGTATTTGGCCAGTATAGTTGCCCGGCCCGGTCAGGGCCATGGGTACTTCGATCCAGTTCACCTGGTCCAGGGTATAGAGGAGTACGACCCTCTTCAACGGGGTGGCGTCGCTGACGCTGACCGCGATCTCGATGGCCTCGCCGACGTTCGAGGAGGTGGGCCGATCGAGGAACGTGATAGCTGGCGGCGTCCGGTCCAGTATGACCGTGGTGCTGCTCTGCACCGCTGCGTTGCTGCCGTCGCTCACCTGCAGGAACGCATCGAAGACACCCTCGTTGAAATACTGGTGATAGATCGTCCGGTAGGTGGAGTTCCAGTCAGTCCAACTGCTGCCATCCCCGAAGGCCCACCGATACTGCAAGTTCGGGGTGTCCCCATCCGGGTCATAGCTTTGGTTGGCAGAGAAATAGACCATGCCCTCGGTGGTCGAGACCTCGTAGGTGAATATCGCCACTGGTGGCGAGTCAATGATATCGATCTGTATGTTCCTATCCAAGCTATCGTCCGTATCGTTGACGAACACCCTCACGGTGTAGGAACCACCCTCATCAAAGCGATAATAGAAACTAGGCACGCTGGTGGTCTGTTCGAATTTGGTACCGGCACTAGTGGTTACCAGCCAGCGGTAGGATAGCGGGTCGTAGCCCTGGACCGCCTCCACGGTGAACGTGACGTTGGTATGCTTGGCGAAGCTGGTGCCGCCGCTGCCTCCAGTATATATCGACCCCACCTCTGGGTCCGTGTCCTGGACGCTCACCGTGATTGACTTGGACACATTGCTGCCATCTGAGTCCAGAACGCTCAACTTGACAATATATTCGCCCTGTTGGGCGTAGGCATGATGCACTGTCGCCCCGGTCAGGACCGTGCCGTCACCCATGTCCCAGAACCGCTTGGTCATTGGATCATAGGAGGTGCTCAGGTCATGGAAGGTGATGGCGATGCCCTCGTCATCGCTCGCTCGGGAATAATCGAGGTCGACCAGCGGAACCTGGTCCGTGACCGTGATCGTCTGATTGGCATAGGACTTGCTGCCATCAGAGTCGGTCACGGTTAAGTTCACATCATAAGAGCCATTGGCAAGGAACTGATAGTTCACGCTCGGGCCAGAGCCGATCGCCAGCCCATTGACGCTCCATTGCTGCAATGCCAAGGCATCGCTTGGTGAAGTGGAGGTGCTGTTGAACCAGACCGTGCCATTCTCGATCACCGACCCGGCGCTGGAAACGAACTCTGCCCAGGGTGACTCATCGGACACTTGGACCAATATGTCATAGGAATCATTCGAGCCGTCCTCATCTACTACCGTGAGCCTAACTGAGTATGAACCATTGGAAACATACCAGTGGGTTGGATCGGTTCTCATCGGATAGCTCTCCACCGTCCCATCCCCGAAGTCCCAGATGAATTCGATCAGTTCATCTGCCGGGCTGCTCGATAGGTCCTCGAATGTTATCGACATGCCCTCCGCAATGCTGTCGCTGGAAGCATTGAACATGGCTGTGGGAGAGGCGTCGAGCACTATCACCGTATCGTTCTTGTAAGCGCTGAGGCCACCCCGGTCCGTCACCTTCAGCGAGAGGTCGTGGGTCCCGCTATCTGCGAACGAACAGTTTACCTCCTTTCCCGAGGCAAGGAACATCCAGGGGCCGCTCCCCCCATAACGCACGCTCCAATGGTAGGAAAGGGATGATACGTCCGATACCGAATCGGAGGAAAGGCCCGCGTCCAGTTGAACCAAGCTGCCCTCGGTGGATGTGGCTACCGGAAGGAAGTAGGCCACTGGGAAAAGGTCGTTCTGGGTGTAGATCGATATGGAAACCGACCCCGACGAGCCGAGGACCATGTCCTGCCTTTCATCGCCATTGACATCCTCGATGAGAGGGAGGTATTGCCCCGCTCCACCGTTCTGGACCGTTATGGTCTCGAAGATAAAACCATCAAGGTCGAGCATCATCAAGGTGCCGAGATCAAAACCGGCCACCAGGACCTCCAGCTCCCCATCATCG
>JACXTP010000165.1 GCA_016919625.1 Methanomassiliicoccaceae archaeon | reverse complement strand
GAGTTCGTCAGAGGGGGGTGCGGTGGTGCAGGCCACCGCACCTGGTCTCTGTGGTGAAGTTCGTAATTATTACTGTGGCAGCTGGGTCTTGGCCAACAGCGGCTCGAGCGGCATCTCGCAGGCCAATGGCCTGGGGGCGATGACGATCTCCGGCTCATTGACCGGCGCCTTGGCGCTCTGGTTGTCCCGCATCCACTGGTCTATCTCGTGCTGGAACTGCTCTATGAAGGTCTGGGTCACCTTGCTGCAGAAGGACTCGATGAGCTTCATGACGTTGCGGTCGATGATCTCGAAGGCCTTGTGCAGGGGCTGGTTCTCCGCCACCTTGAGCAGCAGGTCGTTCTCCAGGACTATGGCGTTGGGGGAGATCTCCTTGAGCTTGCGCACCCCGTCCCTGGCCTTCTCGGAGCGCTCCCTTTCGAACGTGAACGGATTTATGGCGATTACGAAGGTGAGGCAGTTCAGTTCCTTGGCGGTCCTGGCCACTACCGGGGCGATCCCCGTTCCGGTCCCTCCGCCCATACCGGCGATGACGAAAGCGATGTCATGGCCGACCACCGCGTCGCGGATGGCCTTCTTGGCGCACTCGGCGCAGTACTCCCCTACCTCGGGGAAGCCGTTGGTGCCCCGGCCCTGGGTCACGTCCTTGCCAAGCAGTAATTTGGTGCTGGCGTTCACGCCCTTCAACGCCTTCTCGTCGGTGTTGATGGCGATGGTGTGCACGTTCTTACGGCACCCGCCCTGTATGTTGTTCACTATGTTGTTGCCCGCCCCACCCACGCCTATGACCGCTATCCTAGGCTCTGGTATGCCGTTGCATACGATGTTGAGGAGACGGTCGTTCGCCGCCATTTTCTCTATTGCCCTGGTATCCATCCCTTATGCCCCCGCCACGGTGTCCACTAAGACACCTTTTATATGAAAGCCAGGCCCCCCAGCCTGGCCTATTGTGCATCCCATCCCTCCGCAGGTTCCCAAACCTCTGGAAGTAAGTACCGGTCACAGTCGTGCGATGGCCTTCCTGGTCTCGTCGAAGCTGCTCTCCTTGACCTCTTTCAGCCTCTCCTTGGGCAGGAAGAACTCGCGCAGCGCGTCCTCGATGGCCGTATCTACGGACGAGTAGTACCCGTCCTCCACCATCCGATCGATGACGCCCTTGATCACGGCCGGTATTTTCGCCGCCGCCCGGTCCTTGGAAGGTTTGGTGGGCTGGACCGATTCCTTCTCGATGTAGTAACGGAGCGCGATCCTCGCCAGATGCGACCGGTTGGAGAACTCGGGATGCTTGGCGACGAAATCGTCGATGAGCCCCAAGTCCTCAGCTTCCAATCGCAGGGAGATGCGTTCGTTATCCAACTTGCCCAGACTTCCTAGTCCCGGAGGACTGCGTATGACATTGTCCTACAAATTATTTAAAGATATGCCGTTGGACATCTGGCTGTCATATTTATTGTATATTTACGGAGGGCCGTGTCCTCAAGAGAAGAATCTGGCATATCCTCATCCCGACGGTAGTATGGAGAAATGATAATAAGACGCTTTTCCTTCTCCAACCCGAACGAGAGTGAAGGAATGCTGACCCGCTCCACCGACATCGAGGCCAAGTGGCAGGAACGCTGGTACGCCGAGAGGATCAACGAGGCGGACCGGGACGAGCGCGAGAAGTTCATGATCATCTTCGCCTACCCCGGTGTGACTGGCTACCTACATGTCGGGCATATGCGCGGGTTCTCCTATGTAGATGACATCGCGCGATACAAGCGCATGCAAGGGTACAACGTGCTTTTCCCTGTCGGCACTCATGCCACCGGCAACGGCCCGATCAGCCTGGCCAAGCGCGTGGCCTCGGGCGACGAGGACATGATCGACTACCTGCGCCGCAACGGCTGCCCCGAGGACGTCATACCCGAGCTCACTGACCCTCTGACCGTGGTGGAGTTCTTCAACAAGGTGTACGTGGAGCAATACTGGCGCCGCTTCGGGTTCCTGGCCGATTGGAGGCGTTTCGCATGCACCACCCATCCCCAGTACGGCAAGTTCATCCAGTGGCAGTTCCGCAAGCTCATGGACGCGGGGCTGCTCATCCAGAAGCCTTACTATTCTCCCGCGTGCATCGCCCATGGCCCGGTGGCGATCGACGCCTCCGAGACGGACATCGCCTGCGGCGGCTGCGCCGAGACCACCGAGTACACGCTGATGAAGTTCAGGTGCGGCGAGCTGACCCTGCTGGCGGCGACCCTCCGCCCGGAGACCGTCTTCGGCCAGACCAACTTCTGGGTCAACCCCGAGGTGGAATACGTCAAAGTGGTGTGCGGTGACGAGATCTGGGTCATGAGCCGTCCTTGCTTCGAAAAGATGCTCTACCAGAAGGACCGGCTCAAGGAGGTCGGGACGATGTGGGGCACCGAGCTCATCGGCAGTACGTGCACCGCACCCATGACCGGCCGGGAGATAGTGTGCCTTCCAGCGTCCTTCTGCGACCCGAACGTGGGCACCGGCCTGGTGGTCAGCGTGCCCTCGGACGCCCCGGACGACTGGGTGGCGCTGCGCATGCTGCAGGAGGACGAGGCGGCCTGCCTCCGATACGGCCTGGACTGGGACATGGTCAAGGCCATTGCGCCGATCGCCATCATCGAGACCAAAGGATGGGGTCCGATGCCCGCCGTCGAGATAGTGGAGAGGATGGGCATCACCCGCTCCGGCGACCCCAAGCTGGTGGAGGCGAAGAAGATCGTCTACAAGGAAGGCTTCCACGCCGGGAGGATGAACCAGGACTGCGGCCCTTACTCCGGACTGCCGGTGGACAAGGCCAAGGAGGCCATGAAGCAGGACATGCTGCGCGCCAACCAGGCGGACCTGTTCTACGACCTCTCCGAGACCGTCATATGCCGCTGCGGCGAGCCGGTGGTGATCAAGAAGGTGGACGACCAGTGGTTCATCGATTACGCCAACCCCATGGTCACCGAGCTGACCAAGAGGCACGCCGAGGGCATGCGCATACTGCCGACGGAGTACCAGACCAACGTGCAGGGCGTCCTGGACTGGTTCCGGGAGCGGGCCTGCGTGCGCCAAGGGAACTGGCTCGGTACCCGTTTCCCCTTCGACGAGAAGTGGATCATCGAGGCCATCTCCGACTCCACCCTCTATCCGATTTTCTATCTTATATCGCCCTATGTCAACGACGGTTCGGTGAGGCCGGACCAGATGGGCACCGAGTTCTTCGACTACGTGCTGCTGGGCAGGGGCGACCTGGACCACGTGGCCAAGCGCAGCGGCGTCGCAAGGGATGTTCTGGAGCGCATGCGCGCCGACGTCGACTACTGGTACCCGCTGGATGTGAACCTGGGCGGCAAGGAGCACATGACGGTGCACTTCCCCGCCTTCCTGATGAACCACGTGGCCATACTGCCGCCGGAGCAGTGGCCCCGGGGCATATTCGTCAACTGGTACGTGATGAGCAAGGCCGGCAAGATCTCCAAGTCCAAGGGAGGGGCCCAGCCCATACCGGGAGCGGCCGAGCTCTACGGCGTGGACAGCATGCGGCTGTACTACGCGCACATCGCCTCGCCCTTCGCCGACGTGGAATGGGACGAGGAGGTGTTGGAGAACTACGTGGCCAAGATGGACCGCATCATGCGCACGGTGGAGGAACTGTCCATGATGGAGGAGAGCGAGGCCATAGAGCCCATCGACGTCTGGCTGCTGGCGCGGATGAATAGTCGCATGGCTTCCATCGTCAAGGGCATGGAGCAGCTGGACCTGCGCAACCTGGCCGGGGAGGCGTACTTCGAAATCCCGAACGACCTGAAGTGGTACCTGCGCCGTGGGGGAAGCAACGGCGCCGTCGTCGGTCGGGCGCTGGACATGTGGGTCCGGGCCATGGCGCCGATCACGCCGCACACGGCGGAGGAGATGTGGGAGCACCTGGGCAAGGATGGCCTGGTGGCCAACGCCAGGTTCCCCT
Organism: Methanomassiliicoccaceae archaeon; assembly: GCA_016919625.1. Taxonomy (GTDB): domain Archaea; phylum Thermoplasmatota; class Thermoplasmata; order Methanomassiliicoccales; family UBA472; genus JACXTP01. Next base: position 5,130 of record JACXTP010000165.1, on the reverse strand, counting down.
GCGCAGATGCCGCGGAGATGTCCCAGGCGGCGGAGCTGGCGGAGGACTACGTGCGCAAGCTCCTGGAGGACGTCAACGAGATCGTCAAGGTCACGAAGATCGCGCCGAAACGGGTGCTGGTCTACACCGCCCCGGAGTGGAAGGAGAAGGTGCTGCAGAAGGCCGTCGCGCTCTTCCGCGACAACGAGCTCAAGGTGCCCACGCTCACCAAGCTGGTCATGCAGGACGAGGACATCAAGAGTCATGGCAAGGAGGCGTCCGACCTGGCCCGCAAGATGGCGGAGGACCTGACGCGTCGCTCTGCGGAAGAAGTGGAGCGCATGGCGGTGCGGTTCGACGAGCTCGAGTACCTGCGTCAGGCGGAGGGCTTCCTGGCCCGGGAGCTGCAGTGCGAGGTGGGCTTCTTCGATGCCGCCGACCCAGAGAAGGTGGACCCGCAGGGTAAGTCCCGCTTCGCCCAGCCCCGCCGGCCGGCCATCTACCTGGAATGAGCCCGTCCCGGTCAAACCCTTTTTTTGTTACCTTGAAATAGCGGCACCCTGTTCCATTGGCAATTCCGGTCCGGAGCGGGTCCATTGCTGTTCAACCGTCTGGGTAAGGCCATTGTCCGACATCACAAGCTAATTATCGTCATATGGATCCTGGCGCTCCTGGTGGCCATCCCCTTCGCTCCGCAGGCGTATGACGCCGTCATATACGAGGAGACGCAGGGCTCGTCGGAGCAGAGGCTGCCATCGGAGGATGCGCAAAAATGGATGGAGGACAATTTCGGAGACAGGGCCAGCACCGGTTCCACCATCATCGCCTTGACCTCGCCCGACGTGCTTGACCCGGGCACCAAGGTCTGCGTGGACGAGATCACCATGGCACTGATCGAGGCCTCCAACCCGCTCAACGAGGACGCCAGCATCGAATACTCCATCGAGGTGGAGAGCGTCTACACAGTGGTGCGCACCTATACCACCGGTTTCCTGGCCCAGGTCAACCAGGTCTACTTCGTCTCCTATGACGCTACAAACGCCACCCGGTACGTCATCTTCGGTGTGCCGCTGGAGTTCTGGTCCCTGTACAACGAGACAGAGGCGACACAGGACCTGGTGTTTGGCCTTCCCTCCGAATATGCTGCCACCTGGGAGCAGACCAACGAAAGCACCAGGGGGCTCCTAACGATCCAGGAGGTAGACGACCTCACCTACGGGGCCATATCCTCCGCGCTCCTTACCAGCGACCCGTTAGCCATCGCCTGGTTGGATTACTATTCGGCCGCGTGGAACGCCACCCGTGCCGTGCCCTCGGTCGCCAACGACCTGACGTCGCGCACCGAGTTCGCCCTGGACACTGGCTATGCGGCATTCTCGACAGAGTTCCTTTCCCAATTGCCGCCAGCGCAGTCCGGTTTCATAGATACGGTCGAAGGCGGTTTCACCTTGGACAACTGGACCTCGGTGCCGGACCGCAACGTCTTCGTCGATGACGTCTTCGTGCAGAACCTGGAGCGGATGGCGGATGGTCTGTCAGTAGAACAGGCTGCCATGCTCTTCGGTTACTATTCCACCTTCTATCGTCAGTGGGACTCTTGGAACTCCACACGCGCCCCGGCGGACAAGAGCGAGTTGGAGGATGTCGTCACCGCCTCCGTCACCGCTTTCTCTTCCAGCTTGCCCACCAGGGAGGGGGATGTGTTCCGTTCGTTGTACGATTTCTTAGGTTGGGAAGGCTGGCAGGACGATGCTCTGCTCGCTGAGTATAATGTAGGCCTGGTGTCGACGGCAACCGAAGTGGAGCCATGGCTGGTGGGGGAGACCGCAGCCTTAGGGCCAACGCCCTCCTCCATCCAGGTCTATGTGTTGGCTGGACGGGTGGTGGACAACTCCTCGTTGAGCTCCTTCCCGTTGCCGCTCGTCCCGGCCATGATCGACAACTTCGTCAACACGCCGCAGAACGACACCATGATCATCGCCCTCACCTTCTACGACGACCAAGGACATGTGGTGAGCGGGGCGCGTTACATAGAGGCGGTCCGAGAGGTCATCGGCCCCATCATTGACGAGCATCCTGGAATGGAGGCCTACGTCACCGGCGGTGACGCCATCCAGACCGACATCGAGCTGTCGGTGGACGAGGACGTCTCCCGGATCGACCCTGTGACCATCATCCTCATCCTGGTCCTGATCGGGCTGTTCTTCCGTTCCTTCGTGGCAGCGGCGGTGCCGCCTATGATCATCGGCATCGGACTGGGTATATCCTTCGCGTTGGTCTACTTCCTGGGCACATATTTCATGGACGTGCACTACTCGGTGCTCACCATACTGATGACCGCCTCGCTGGGCGCAGGCTGCGATTATTGCATATTCATACTCTCGAGGTATCGTGAGGAAAGGAATAAGGGGTATGACAAGAAGGCGGCGGTGGAGACCTCGGTCACTTGGGCGGGCGAAGCGATAGCCACTTCCGGGCTCACGGTCATCATCGCATTCGGTGCGCTGTCCCTCAGCAGCATGAGCTACATCGCCTCCATGGGGGTGCTGGCCGTCGGCATCGCTTGCGCCTTGCTGCTGGCATTGACATTGCTGCCAGCCATCCTGGTGCTGCTGGGGGACCGCATCTTCTGGCCCAGCCGTTTGGATCGGGAGGGGAGAAAGGACAAGGAGAGCTACTTCACCCGTAGCGCCAGGTTCTCCATCAAGCATGCCAAGGCCTTGTTGATCGTGGCGGTGCTGATCACCATTCCCACCACATACATCGTCCTGAACACCCCCACCAGCTATGATTACATCGCTTCCATGCCCGACTCCGAGTCCAAGGACGGGCTGATGGTACTGGAGGACGGTTTCGGCGGAGGAAGGATAATACCCACGTACGTGGGCATGGACCTCTCCTCCTCAGCGTACCAAGCGTCAGGAACTTGGAACGTCACCAACCTGGACGGCATCGAGGGATTGTGCGCGGAACTGGCCTCCCTCGAGAACGTGGAGGAGGTCATCAGCCCCACCCGGCCGTACGGGGAGCCGATAGACTATGCGAACGTTTCATCCGTGCTGTCCATCCAGTCCGTGCTGGACGACCAGTACATGCGGACCATGGTGGGCGAGAACAGCACCGCGATATTGATCACTGTGGTGTTCGTGCAGGAGCCCTTCTCGCCTGGCTGCATCGAAGGCATCAACACCATCCGCGAGCTGGTCGCGACCACTGTCTCCGCGGAAGGGATGTTCACCGCTGGTTACGTGGCTGGCGGTACCGCGACGATGTACGATCTGAGCGTGGAGACGAACGACGACTTCCTGCTCATAATACCGGTGGTCATCGTGGCGATCTATATCGTGCTGCTATTGGTGCTGGGCTCGGTGCTCAACCCGCTCCGCTCCATCCTGACCATTCTGCTGTCCATCTCCTGGATCCTGGCGGTGACGATGGTCCTCTTCACCTACGTGTTCGAGACGCCCATCATGTATATGGTGCCGCTGATGCTGTTAGTGGTCTGTCTAGGCCTGGGCATGGACTACGACATATTGCTTTCGACGAGGGTGAGGGAGGAAGCATCGAAGGGCAAGGACACCAACGATTCGATAGTGATCGCGGTGGGCAAGACTGGCGCCATCATTACCGCCTGCGGGCTGATCATGGCCGGCGCGTTCGGCACCATGATGCTATCTGAGGGTTGGCTGCTCAGGGAGTTCGGCTTCGCCCTGATGTTCGCCATACTGCTCGACGCTCTGGTGGTGCGCATCTACCTCGTCCCCGCCATAATGTCGCTGCTGGGCAAATGGAACTGGTGGGCGCCCGGGCGGCTGCAGCGGACCAAGATAACGCAGCGCAAGCAGGTGGAGGAGGACGATTGGATCAAGAAGGCCCTTGAAGAGTTGTCAGCTGATGAGTGAAACCAAATGGATTAATTGAATGATTTTTTAATATTTTGATATCTTAATTATGTTTTTCTGACTGTATATTAAATTTAAAGACATAATTATTTATGTTCAGAAAATAAGTGATTGACCTAGAAGCCAAATGGGGGGCTTTTTGTGAAATCATCTACAAAGGCATATATGAAAGAGGCAAAAGAACGGAACTTGGGATTCAGGAAGCAGATGCATGGTTATGCCTATGCGAAATGGACCCCGGAATACATAAAATGGGTACGAAACCATACTTTTCCAAACGCCAGCGAAAAAAAGAAGGAGTACTGGAGCCAACATTATCATAGCAAGGTTTTGCCACTGGACCTTGCCGAATCGATCATCACCCTCGACCAGGACATTCCCTTGCAGGACCTGGAACAGATAATCCCATATTCCATGGCCAGGGACCTTTTGATCAAGGCGCCAACTGATGTCGTCCTCTACGAATGTGGGTGTCGCACAGCGAGCGGAAATGGATGCTCGCCCAGTAGGGTATGCATGGTGATAGGGAAACCTTTCACCGATGTGATCCTGGACTATCATCCCGATAGGAGCCATCGGGCCACGACGGAGGAGGCGTTGAGAGTGCTCCGGGAGGAGGATGAGAGAGGGCATATGCACACCGCATGGTTCAAGGACGTATTCATGAACAGGTTCTATGCCATATGCAATTGCTGCACATGCTGCTGCGTCGGCCTCAGGGCGATGAACGTGAACGGACTACGGACGATCGCGCCATCAGGGTATGTCGCTAAACGCGATGAAGAGAAATGCACCAACTGCGGGATTTGCGCCAAGGCCTGTCCTTTCGGCGCTCTGTCGTTCGAGAACAAGAGACTGGATTTCAATTGGGAGAAGTGCATGGGCTGTGGCGTGTGCAACAGCCAATGTCCGAAGGACGCGATGACCTTGGTAAGGGATGAGGGCAAGGGTCTTCCCATGGACGTCAGGGAGATACTAACGAGGTCACAGGTCGAGGCCCCTTTGAAGGTGTGAACGATTAGAAGTAGAAATGGAATTCAGCACCATCTCTTGTACAGATGGTGATCGATGCTCATTTGGTCCATGATCTTCCCGACCACGAAGTCGACCATGTCCTGCACTGTCTGAGGCTGGTGATAGAAACCAGGGCTCGCCGGCAGAATTGTCGCCCCCGCCCGGCTCAAGCGCAGCTCGTTCTCGATCATGATGGCGCTCAGAGGCGTCTCGCGCGGCACGATGATGAGCTTTC
>JACXTP010000164.1 GCA_016919625.1 Methanomassiliicoccaceae archaeon | reverse complement strand
TCATTATCTGTTAAATGATTTTGAATCCACATCAAAGAAACCCACTAAGAACATGATGGGAATAGGTTTTTGAAATTCGGACTACACTGAGAATAGGTTCGTGCTCAGGTATTTTTCCCCTCGATCCGGGAAAATGGTCACAATGACACCAGACTCTATTTGCTTGGCTATCTCGATGGCAGCGTACATCGCAGCACCGCTGCTCATACCGACGAAGACGCCTTCTTGCTTTGCGATCTGGCGGGTCATCTCATAGGCAATATCCGTCTCTACCATGATGGTGATGTCAATCTGGCTGGGGTCATATATCGCCGGGACGATGGCCTCCTCCATGTTCTTCAGCCCCTGGATGTAATGCCCTTTCACAGGGTGGGCGCTGACTATCTTAATTTTCGGATTATGTTCCTTCAGCGCTTTTCCGACACCCATTATGGTACCGGACGTGCCCAATGCTGATACGAAATAGTCCACGTTTCCGCCGGTCTGCTTCCATATCTCATCCCCGGTGGTCTTGTAGTGCGCTATCTTGTTGTACTGGTTGGAGAACTGGTCCGGCATGAAGTACTTGTCAGGATTTGCCTTTACTAGTTCCCTCGCTTTCCTGATGGCCCCATCCGTTCCATACTTCCCCTCGCTCAGTGTGACGGTCCCGCCGAACGCCTTGATCATCTGCCGCCTCTCCACGGAGACGCTGTCGCTCATGACGATCTCAACATCGTATCCTTTTATGGCGCCGATCATCGCCAAGGCCACCCCGGTGTTCCCCGAGGTTGGTTCGATGATGGTTTTTCCTTTCGTCAGCTTCCCTTCTTCTTCAGCCTGTTGGATCATGCTCAAGGCGATCCTGTCTTTTATGCTGCCAGTAGGATTAAAACCCTCTAATTTGGCATATATCGTCGTGTTCTTGTTCGGATTAAGCTTATTGATCCTCACCAAAGGGGTGTTGCCGATCGAACAGAGGATATCTTCTTTAAAATTAGCTGATGGCATTTTCATATGGTGGTCTCTTGGTGAAATGGAAGAGCATTTATAATAAATATGTCACAGGGAGAAATATCATCAATCCAGTTATCAAAATTAAAGAAAATTCCCTATCCATTTTTCCTTGGACCCACTTCTAAAATGCTCATTTTCTAGTTCTGATGCAGCCATTGTGCCCAAGAATCGAATGATGGATAAGATGGGTTATTTAAAATTACTCCAGAGATCTCATTTTAAACCAAGTCCCAAGATGTTGGTGGATTTGTTCTATCCAAACATCGATTCTAAACGATTTGTGACCAATGGTCCTTTCAACGGTTGGTTGGTGGTGGATGAATGTGCCGGACCCCTTGGCGGTATGTTAGTGTTCTTCTTTGGAGAGCGAATCAATAATATAGGGGCATCCCACAAACTATTATTAACGTGGAGGTGAAAAGATGGACTTATTGAGGTTGGTAGGAATCGTCGTAGTTATCATAGTAATCATCTGGATCATCCTTTGGATCTTTTAAATCTAGGTCGCCTGGGCCAATTAGTCGATCTAGGGATAGACGGCATCCAGGTGATCACCTCATTCTTCTTAGGTTCATCGCCCTCTGGACCTTCACCCTCTCCGGTTTCCTCTCGCTCTTGTCCCTCTTCCGTTTTTCCTTGGGCACTCTTACCTTCGCCACCGGAGCCTCTGCTATTATCAACTCGACATCGGTCATCCCCACCCTCTTCATCGCTTTGCTATCAACGATCAATGCGTCCTCTGCCTTTCGTGCATCCCTACCAGGTTACCTTCTGTGTCTCGGAATATCGCATATGCTCCGAACCCAGGCACTTCCTGACGTTCAAGGACGATGCTCCCTCCGCTCTCAACGATGCTTCTTGAGCAATCCTCGATAGAAGCCACCCTCACATAGTTCATGATAGGCTGCCCGGCCGCCTTTCTTTGTATCAGACCGCCATCTATGCCATCGCCTCCATTTTCCCTCGTCCGCACCGAATGATAGTCGATCCGGGGGATGTAATCGATCTTCCAGTCAAACACTCGTTCATAGAAACGCTTCGCCCGCTCCACGTCATCCGCGGGCATCTCGAAATAGACCATGGGGTCGCCCACGACATCACCTAGTAATATCATTGGATGAAAGGGATGATATCATTTTCCTATTCGCACCGCTCCTGCCGATGGACATCCGCTATCGAAGTAGATGCCTCCTTTTGCGGTCATCAGGTCGATGCATTTTCTTATTTAATCCCCGGTACATAATCTATCCAATGAACATGCCTAGGCACAAGTGGATCGGCCTGCTCTTCTTCCTGGCCTCCATCCAGTTCGTGATCATGCTCTTCGTAGCAGAGACCCAGTATCCCGGTTACAACGCAGGGGAGAATTACATAAGTGACTTGGGGGTATGGGGCCATGATTCCGCCCTTATTTTCAATGCGTCGATCATCCTGTTCGGGTCGATGGTCCTTTGGGGCGCCTGGCTCGGCCATAAGGAATGGGACTTGAAAGCCCCAGTTTTGATTTTCAGCATATCCGCCATCGGTGCGATCGGCGTAGGGATATTCAATGAAGAGATCGCACCATACCATTACATCTTCGCTTTCATGGCCTTCTTCTTCGGTAATCTGGGCCTCATCGCCATGGGCAGACACCTTAGCAAACCATTATCTAGCATATCATTTGCCTTCGGGGCGATCGGATTGACCGCCATGTTCCTCTACGGCATGGAATGGTACCTGGGGCTAGGCCCAGGTGGCATGGAGCGCATGATCTGCTACCCGATATTCGGCTGGATGATGGCATTCGGCGGCGCTGCCATGGTGTCTAGAGACGTGGTGAAGTGAGTTGGGCCGAGATCATGGTCCTAGGTCGGCCAGATCATAGGTCCAGGAACAAATCGTCCCCTTCCACGATGACCGGCCACGACTTAATGTCCTTGGCCTTACCTATGAGGGGGATCTTCACCTGGCCGACGACCTTCCCCGATGTAACATCGTACTCGGAACCGTGTCTAGGGCACTTGACCACCTTTCCAGTGAGCGTGCCTTTCCAAAGCTCGCCACCCATGTGTGAGCATTTCCCGTCCATGGCGTAGATCTTGCCGTCCACATTGGCAAATAAGAAGAACCGATCGTTGGCTTGCACACCCAACATCTTCCCTGGCGGGACCTCCGCCACCTTACCGACCTTCTGCTTGGTCATGGATGCATTGTTGGAAGTGGGGATATTTCATGGTTATCCATTCTTCATTGGCAATCATTATTAGCGTCGACCTCGGTTGTGCGCAACGGTGGTGTCAAAGATTGATCGTCGACATGCACGTCCACATCTGGAAACGCTCCATGATTCCCGACTCCTTGCTTCGGGCCTACCTGGAGCCGCTCCTGGCCTTAGATGGGATATTCGACCTCAGTAACGATCGTCAGAACGATTGGCCGATGTCCCAGGTGAGGGCGGAGGACCTGGTGGAGCATATGGCAATATCAGGGATCGACCAATCGGTGCTTCTACCGTTGGACTTTGGCCTGGTAGACCCGCCTCAAACCGGTGTAGTGGAGTACAACGATTGGGTCTTCGAGATGGCACAGCTCTTCCCGGACAAGTTGATCCCGTTCATGGGCATAGACCCACAGCGGAAGGAAGCGCTTGACTTGATGGTGAAGTACATCAAGCGGTTCGATGCCAGGGGCATCAAGATCTATCCGGCCACCGGATTCTATCCTAACGAGGAAAGGCTCAACTCCTTCTGGGACGCAGTGGACGAACATGGCCTGGTCGTCCTTACGCATGCAGGGGCGGCCTGGGGGCCTTTGGAAGAAAAATACAATCGCCCCTCGCTCTTCTCGGATGTCTTGGACAAGCATCAGAACATGAGACTGGTCGTGGCCCACATGGGTGGAAAGTTCCGGGACGAGATGTACCAGTTACTGGCCGAGCATGACAATGCCTATACCGACATCTCCGCTTTACAGGGCTGGCTGCCGTCCAACCCAGAGGTGGCGATTTCGCGTCTGCAGGAGGCGTCGCGGCGGATCCCGGAGCGGGTGCTCTTCGGCTCTGATTGGCCATTGTTCGACCTGGCGTTCTCGCATGCCAATTGGGTTCGCTTCGTCAAGGAACAGCCTTGGGGCGACGAAAGCATGAAGGAACGTCTGTTTGGCGGTAACTTCGTCCGCCTGATGCGGCAATGAGGCTCAAGGTTCTAGGGGAAGCCCCCAAAGTCCCTCGAAGAAACTATCCCCGATCTCCCTGCGGGGCGGCCTCTCCTTCTCAGCCAGGAGTTGCTTCTCAGAGAGCAAAGAGTTGTCATTGCCCAAGTAGCCGCATATGATCAAGGTGACCAGAAGGTACTCATCCGGGATGCCCAAGGCCTGCTTGATCAATATGGGGTCGTATCCAGAGATGGGATGGGCGATCAACCCTAGCTCCGTGGCCCTCAGGGCCAGCTGCCCCACAGCCAGGCCGCAGCTGAACATGAAATAGTCCCTTCTATCGCTTTGACGGCAATCGTCCTCAGGTCTGGCTGCGACGGCGAAAATCAATGGGGACCTGGTCGCCCAGACATTGCCCTTCGGTAAATGGGTCTTGATCGCTGCCAGGGACTCGGCCCTGCGGGCCACGATGACCCGCCATGGCTGATTGTTGTTGCACGAGGCGGAGAGCCGCATGGCCTCTACCATGGCATCGACCTTCTCTCGCTCCACCGGTTTCGTGTCCAACGCTCTTCTGGCCCTCCGCTCCCGCACTGCCATTGAGACGTCCATGATATGCACTTCGGGTTCGTATGTCCATTACGGTCTCATCTTTTTTTCGTATGTCTAGACCAAGAATCATGGTCATCATGATTTTGCTTGATAGATAGTTATAATACGGCGGGGAGGCGAATCACATCCTCATGGCAATCACATCGGGGGAACTTTCGTCCGTAATGCTGATCGTTGGTGCGTTGGTAGCTCTGGCGATAGCTGTATTTGGAAGAAAAGGACTCAAAGAGGGGAAGAAGGACACGGAGTTCAATAAGAAACTGAGGATCGTGAGCGGAATAGCTGGGGTCGCCATGATCGGATGGGCCTTCCTCATGATCTACGAGGAAACCTGGACCCAGTTCTTGATGTTATTGATGTTCATCCTCTTAGGCATCGGGCTCATGCTGCCCGTACTCCCCAGGACCAATCTGGGGACGATAATGGCACTATTAGTCGCGGCCTTCGTAGGTTACTTGACCTTTGAATATGTGGACATGAACAACATCATCTGGATCGCTCTCATCGTCACCTTGGTGGTTTTCTTCGCGCTGTTCCTCATATTCCGGGTGGTAGCGGCCTCGACCACATTGATCGGGTCCACCGTTGGTTCCCGATGGGTGCTTTTGGTGCTAGCCATCACCTCGATCGCCATCGCGGTCTGGGCCTGGTAAGGGGGAATGCCTGTAGCCCCAAACCCTTTCCTTCGAATTTCATCACATTTCATCGCTGTCCAATACCATAAACATTTAAATCGAAGCACCTTCATCGAGGCGCGACGGGCCCGTGGCTTAGCCTGGATATAGCACTGGCCTTCTATATCGGGCCCCTGGTCCGGTGAAGGGAGTCAGTGGTCTCGGGTTCGAAACCCCCCAAAGGGGCGAAATTCCCGACGGGCCCGCCATATGCAAACATTGATAAACGCCCACACAATCAGGGCAAAAATACTGGTGACAGGATGAAGAGAAGCTCACGCGCCTGGAAGAAGAGAGGCAAGCAGCGCTGGAAATGGCGCAAGAAGAAAATGCGACGCCGCAAGCGCGCCCAGAAGATGCGTAAGCGTTAACGATGTACACTGGGGGTATGGGGTAGTCAGGTATCCTCGCGGGCTCCAGTTAATTGGGTGTGATTGCTAACGGGTTTGCTGAACCGGTGATGACTGACTGGAGCGCTGACCCATTAGTTCGCGCAGGGTAGCTCCCTGCGTGGAAGAAACCCGCTGATCTGGGTTCAAATCCCAGTGCCCCCACATCTTATCTTTTAATCTTTTTTTTATACATTTTTATTACCTCATATCTGTCATTGTCCAGATAATTATTGATATTTTTTTTTAAATTATTCGTTATCAACTAGGCGAAATTTCCGGGACAACCTTTTTTAAATGAGGGACCATTATGTTTTACGAGGGCCCCCGTGGACCTTCTCCAACTTCCCCACCATTTACGATTCTCGGGGGTTCCTCACCCTTAACACCGGTTCTAAGAGATGGTGCTCAGGTCGAACCGCTGGCTGAGCCGTTGCATGATGCGACAATCTCGGTCTAGGGCCTTTCCCAAGGCGGAACGTTCGTCAAACACCACTTTGATCTTCTCCTGCTTGAAATCATCGACGGTCTTGCCCGACCAGTCCCCGAAGACCCGCAGTCCAAGTGACTTTAAGGATATGATGCCGAAATTGATGCAAAGGTCATAGACGAACTCAGCGAACAGCCATGGATCGTAGCGCAGGACAGAGGGCACGTCCTTGGGGTAACGAAGGAGGAAGGCTGGGACCTTCTCAGCGTTAGTATGCGCGCGGAACTTATCGTCCGCGGTGAGGAAGAGCACGTCCCATTTCTGTAGGTACATCTCCTCGCCGACCACCTTTACCATCTCCCTGTCCCTCTTCTCCTTGTCGAGGTCGAACTCCCCGCCATACACGGGCCAGGTGGCATAGCTCTCCCGTATCAGATTGATCTCGGTCTGAGCGTTCAGGGCTCTCCTTCCGCTCTTCAGGCAACAATTGCTCAGGGCCCTCACCTCGCTCCTCTCCCCATAGGTCCGGACCATCACCTCCATGTCCTTGGGGGTGTATTTGTGCTGCACCCAGTAAGAGACCTCTCTATCCACCATGTCCGGGACGACCACCGATATGGAATTGGGGTCGAAGTCCACCACACCGCAGCCACTTCCATAGCTGGGCAGACGGGTCAACAGTCGATCATATGCGACATTGGTGTCGATGGCGAAGCAGCGCATGCGCGGGTAGCGGTAAGGGTTCTTCCTCCTAGCCTCGATGTCCTTGATCTCCTTCATCAGCTCATTGAGGTTCTCTGGCGGCACCAACAAAGAAGAGCGCAAGGCATCGGCGAGGTCGCCGTACCCAGGAACGTCCTGGGCCAGGAAATCCTGTCCCATCTTACGCTGCAGTTCGCTCACCACCGGGTCGAATTCCCGCGGTCCGGCCATCGACTTGAACTCCCCCCTCTCAAGATCGACTGTGAGCAGGTCCAGGTCCAACAGGGTGGAGGCAATGGTGACCTTGGTATTGCCAGTGAGGAGGCACTCGTTCATAATGGTCTGGAGGCAGTTCTTAGTGATGATGTGCTGCATCCGGGCTAACCTCCTGCCATAGGTCGTGATGATGTTGCACCTGTAAGGGAATCTGCAGATAGGGGCGGTTGGCGTTCTTGGTCGAAGTGATGTAGAGATAGAAGACATGGCTCCACGGGTGCTCGCCCAAATGGGACAGCACCCCTCCCAACACTAGGAGCTTGATCCCGCCCGTCACGTCGAAGGCCACTTCGTTGCCTTTGGATATCTCACCCTTGACGAGCTCCCTTATCGTTTTTGCCAATTGTACGAAGTCGGAGTCGTCCACGGTTACGATCTGGACATCGGCTCGGTTTTGAAACTCATCATAGAGGACCCCGAGCATGCCCCGGCACAGCTCGGCCTTGGCCTTGTCACAGGAATTGACCACCAGGTATACCTTCTGAGGTAGGAAGTGGTATTGCACGGCCGAGGCCCAGGCCGAGTTGAACGTCCCCCAGATGCTTCGGCCCATGAAGACGAGGTAGACCCGTTCCATCAGCATCGTCCTCTCAATGATTTGAGTATCCCGACCTGCACATCGCCAGGGCTGGCCACGGTGTTCACCATTAATATTTCAGTACCTTTTAGGAACTGATCGAAGAAACGAACCCGGAGCGTCGCTTTCCTTTCATCCCGGACCAGTTGATGGGGGTTGCAAAGGTCATTGGAAACTAAGTGGGCTAAGGCCTCGTCCGAGGTGATGCTCCGGACCATTCTGGAATCACCCTTGTCACGCTTCAAGAGTAAAACGTGATGCAGGACCACTGACGGGACAACCGACCCCGGTCCGGTGACCCAGCGCAGGTTCACGATGCTGCGCCCGTGGTTGTCCACCTTGGCGCCCTCCAGCAATTTCCGGTACTCCGGCCAGATGTCCCCGATGTCTGAATCGACATAACAGTTCTTCTCCGAACCGTAAGCGAAGGACTGGCCTCCCATGACCCGGACGAAGAACCAATCGTCCGAGATCAGGCGCGTCCGGGGCTGACGCAACAAACCCCAGGCATGGGTGGTCTTCCCGGTCTTGGAGGGAGCGATCAACGCCACGCCCTTCCCGTCCATGTCCAGGGCCGCCCCGTGCACTGAATGGACCCTATGCTCGTCCTCAAGGATGTCCCCCGCCACCGCCAAGGCCACGCTTTTGACCCAGCCGTAATAGTCGAAGTTGAATAGGAAAGCGGTCTTGGCCAGAGGTTCGTAGAGGACCTCAGGGGAACCGGTACGGCCCTGAAGCATGATGACCCGACCATGGGAGCGAACGCCCTCGGAAATGGCATAGAAGTTGTCCTCCCACAGGTCCTTCACTTCATGGTCCATTGTGTAGAGCTTGATCGCGCACCCATGCACGTCCGCCTTGCATGTATGGAACGGGTCGAGATGATGCCGATCGTAGAGGGCTTCCTTCTCTTCCGGAGAGATGATGGTGACCTTGTATGCCATTCGGAGCAGTATGCCCCGGTCCCGCCTTTAAAGTTGGCCAATGATTCTCAGCATCTCATCCAGTCTCCATCGACTTCATCAGCTTGTACTCGATGGAATCGATTAGGGCCATCAAACTGGCCTCTATTATGTTGGTCGAGACGCCCACGGTTGTCCAGGTCATGGCCCCATCGGTGGAACGTATCAAGACCCTGACCGTAGCCTCCGTTGCCGCGCTAGCATCTATGACCCTTACTTTGTAGTCGATGAGGCGGATATGACCGATCTCGGGATAGAATCGTTCCAGGGCCTTGCGCACCGCCTTGTCCAAAGCGTTCACCGGGCCATTGCCCTCGGACGCGGTGTGCTCCACCAGACCGTTAGGGTCCACCACCTTGACGCTCGCCTCGGAGCGCATGGTGTTACCAGATACATCAACGAATATGCGGAAACCATCCAGGCGGAAATAGGGTTGGCTCTGCCCGCGCAGGCGCTTGATGAGAAGCTCGAAGCTGGCCTCGGCCGCCTCGAACTGGAATCCCTCGGACTCCAGGGCCTTCAACCTGTCCAGGATCGCCTTGCCCCCCTCCTTCTCGGTGTCGATGCCCAGCTCCTTGGCCTTGGCAACCATGGTCGATGTCCCAGAAAGCTCGGACACTAAAATCCTCCGCTGATTCCCGACCAGGGTGGGGTCCATGTGCTCATAGGTGCGGCTGTCCTTCAGCACCGCGGAGACGTGCACCCCGCCTTTGTGAGCGAAGGCAGACCGCCCCACGAAGGGAAGTTTGGGATCAGGGGATATGTTGGCGATCTCCCCGACGAAATTGGCCAGGGTGGTGAGGCCTCTTATATCAGGTATGTTCGTGGCCACGCCTCGCTTGATCATGAGATTGGGTATGATGGAGCAGAGGTTGGCGTTCCCGCACCTCTCCCCCAGGCCGTTGATGGTGCCTTGGACCATTGAAGCCCCGGCGTCCACCGCCGCCAAAGAGTTCGCCACGGCCAGCTCGGTGTCGTTGTGGGCGTGCACGCCCAATGGCACTTTGAAGCGGTCCCGACATTGCTTCACCGCTCGGGCCACATCGTCTGGGAACGACCCGCCATTAGTGTCGCACAGGACCAACCACTCCGCTCCAGCCCTCGCCGCCGTCTCTAGGACCTGCAAGGCATAGCCACCGTTGTTCTTCCAACCATCGAAGAAGTGCTCGGCATCGAATATGACCCGCCTGCCCTCCTTCAACAATGTGGAGACGCTGTCCTCGACCATACGAAGGTTCTCTTCCAACGAGCATTGCAGCGCCCTTTCGACCTGAAGGTCCCAGGACTTGCCGAATATGCAGACCCATTCGGTGTCCGCCTCTAAAAGCGATTGGATGCCCTTGTCCTCCCAGGCACAGACGCCGGTCTTGCAGGTGGAACCGAACCCGACCAGTTTCGACCGGGAGAGGTCTATCGACCGGGCCGCCTCGAAAAAGGCCTTGTCCTTCGGATTGGATCCTGGATAACCTCCTTCGATGAAGTCGATCCCGAATTCGTCCAGATGCCTCAATATATCGAGTTTGTCCTCGGTCGAGAAAGAAACTCCCTCGGACTGGGCCCCGTCCCGCAAGGTGGTGTCGTAAACGCTCACTTTGCGGTCAAATAAATAAATCCCTTCTTTGTGAGTTGACCATGCTATGCCCTGCCGTGTTAGGTCGTGTCTATAGTGGCCTCGATATTTAATCCCTCTGGCCAATGCTTCTGCGCAGCTTCATGACCGTATATATATCCGCCATGACCGCGCTAGCCGTCTCATAGCGCCCCGCTCCTCTACCGGCCACGGTTATCTCCCCCGCCAGGTCGGTGCGGATATGGAACAGGTTCAAGGTGCCGCTGATGCTCAACGGGTGTCCTCTCGGGATCAATCTAGGTGAGACCTCAGCCCCCCTGCTGGTGACCTCACCGATTAGTCGCACTACCTTGCGCTCCTGCATTGCCAGGTTCACCGCGTCCAGGTTTATCCCCCTTATCCCTGTGCGTTCCACGTCATGGACGGTGATGTCCAGGCCCATGATGGCGTTGGCCAGGATGGCAGCCTTGCATGCGCTGTCTATGCCATCGATATCATATGAAGGGTCGGCCTCGGCGAAACCCATCTGCTGTGCCTCGCGGAGGGCCGGTTCATAAGGGATTCCCTCCGATTCCATGCGGCTGAGGATGAAGTTGCAGGTGCCGTTCATAATGCCCCGGATGGAGCAGATGCGCTCGCATACCAACAGCTCCCGGGCCATGTTGATCACCGGGGTCGCTCCGCCGACCGACGCCTCGAACCGGAGCTCACACTCATTCTTCTCGGCCAGATTGGCCAATTCTCTGAACTTCAACGCCAACGGGCCCTTGTTGGAGGTGATGACATCCCTGCCTTTTCCCAATGCCGCCCTTATATGCGAAAGCCCAGGCTGCGCGTCCTTGATGTTGGTGGGGGTCATCTCGACCAGAGTATCATAATCCAGTGCCTTCAGCATCTCTGCGATGCTGTCTTTGCGGACCTTGCCCAGTTTGCCCTTCGCCGCCTTCCTTTTCACCAGGTCCAACGGGTCCAACCCACTCTTGTCGACCGCATAGGTCGAGGAATCGAAAGCGGCGACGATGCGTACCTTGTCCCCCAGGCTTTGCTCCAGCACATGGTTCTTGGTGGCGATGGCCTCGGCCACGCCCTGTCCAACCGTCCCAAAACCGACCAGCGCTACGTCCATCTCAGTCACCGAACCCTCTGATGATGACGAAACCGGAGCGTTTCGCCCTTTCCCTCATGAACTTGTTTGATTTCTTTATGATGTCCCGGTCCCGGACCTTGCCCGAGATGTGGGCCGCCTTGTCCTTGGACGAGGATATGGAATATTTCACATCGATGGACTCCACCTGGCCCAAGGCCTGGATTCCCTCGGTTATCCTCTTCATCTCTGCTGCTGAGACATCTCCGACGATGACATATTCCAGGGGATAGGTCTCGAAGATGTTCTCGATGCGCATCAGGTCGACCTCTGCCCCGCTCCACTCGGCCTGGACCTTCTCCAGGACCTTCTCGGACGGGACATCGAATGTCAGGTTCACACCGATGCGACCGGCACTGATCTGGTCATGCCGGTGCACCACTCCTACGATGTTTCCGCCGTTCCTCGAGACCGGTTCCAAAGCCCTAATGAGCTGTCCCGGCACGTCCTTAAGCCGCAGGTCCACGTTCACCCTCACTGGCAATCCCTCAGTACTTCTTGGGGTAATGGCTTCCTAGGTTATCAATCTCTTCTCGAGAAAAGTGGCGCCGAGGGGGAGATTTGAACTCCCGAGTCCTTGCGGACACAAGCTTGCTGGCGGCTAGAATTCCAGGCTTGCGCCTTACCGGTCTGGGCCACCTCGGCGTGAATGAGCGCTAACGGTTCATTCCATTTAAAATTTGTGAGGTGGACCGTCTAATGGAGGGTCTGAACGCTGGAGGTCCCGCTCGATATATGGTCGAAATGGCCAACAGGTCGTGGAATCGTTTGAACATGGTTTTTTAGAGTCCGGCCAGGTCAGCCGAACCGTCCCGGACCGTCGGCCTCATCCTTCTGGCCAGATCCAGTTCGTTACGGTCGATCTCTATCATACGGATATCATCCTGGAAATAGCGACATTTCGCCAGCTGGTCACCTCTTGGGCCATAGGCCTGCGAACCCCCGAAGAAGACCTGGTTGAGCTGGGTTCCCACCTGATTGACATATATGGAGTAAACGGTGTTCTCCACCGCCCGGGCAGGTACGATCCTTTCGAACGAATCCCTAGAGGTGTAAGGGGAGGCGGACAGGCACACCAACACCTCAGCCCCACCAAGAGCATACGCTCGTGCCATCTCAGAATGGAAGAGATCGTAGCAGATGCATGTTCCGAACACAACACCCCTGTACTCCATTATCGTCGGGGCGTCCCCTTTGGCGAAATATAGGCCCTCTTCGAACGGGCCAAAGGTGGCCGGGTGCACCTTGTCGTAGGACTGGACCCCTTCCTCAGAGACCAGCACCGCGCTGTTCTTTATGACCCCGGGAAGTTCGTCGTCCTCCTTTGCCATGCCAAACAGGATGCCGCAACCATGCTCCTCGGCCAGATCGGAGATTTTTGACACACTTCCTCCATCCAATCTCTCCGCCAATCTATGTACCTGGTCTCGGACCATGTAACCGGTCAGATAGAGCTCGCAAAAGACGAACAGGTCAGCATCCACTGCAGCCAAGGCCTTCTTCATCGACTTGATGTTGCCTAGCTTATCACCCAAGGCGCACCTTGACTGCACCAGCGCTATCCTCATGTCTGCTTCAGACATCGCCTCGCCTAGTTCAATCTTTCGTCAGCAAGAAATAACTACGCCGTTCAGCCTACCGGTCATCATGCGCCCCCAGCTGAAGGCTGACGCCGAGCTCGTGATCATGGATTTCATCAGGAGCAAGGTGGAGGATTCAGGATGTCGTGGGGTGGTGGTCGGGTTGAGCGGGGGCATCGATTCAGCCTTGGTGACGAAGCTCTGTGTCGATGCTATCGGTCCGGACAATGTCTTGAACATCTTCCTGCCCTCCCCTTCCACGCCCGAGGACGACCGTAAGGATGTGAAGATGCTGGCGCTCCAGTTCGGCACGGAGCTGACCACCATCGAGATCGCCCCGGTATTGGAAAGTTATTCGAAGATCATGCCCTCGGTGGAACGCAGGGAGCTGGCCGGGAATCTGATGGCCCGCACTAGGATGTCGGTCCTCTATCATTATGCCAGGATGATGGACCTGCTGGTCATGGGAACTGGAAACAAATCCGAGCTGCTTATGGGATACTTCACCAAGTTCGGTGACGGAGGGGCGGACTTCCTGCCCATAGGCGACCTTTATAAGACAGAGGTGAGGGAGCTGGCAAGAAAGGTGGGCATACTTCCTCGGGTAATTGATAAAACGCCTTCTGCCGGTCTATGGCCTGGTCAGACCGACGAAGGGGAGATGGGAATTAGTTACAAGGAGCTGGACCGCATACTCCTAGGCATAGAGCTCCTGCTTGACGATGAGGTCATTTCGAGTCGAACAGGTCTCGACCTCGACCTGGTAAGGTCGGTGCGCTCCAAGCACCTGGCATCCACCCATAAGCGCAAGATGCCGCTCATACCCAAGTTGGGCGTGCGCACCCTCGGTTCGGACTGGCGGGAATGAGCCACCCTCAGGTCACTTCTTCTCTTCCTCCTTGACTGGTTTCACCTTGTCCAGATCATAACTGCCTGGCTCGCTCTCCTTTCCGTGCTTGGCGAAATAGTACGGTATCGTCGCCACCAACCCGAAGATGATCAGGCCGGCCAACACCAAAATGATGATGCCAACGATCACCAACAACACAGTTAGGAACAGGGAGAAGTTCAACAGGACCGCCAATATCAAGGCGATCACTCCGACCACGATCAGTATGAGGATCGTTGTATCCTTCCATCGGTCGCTCATGTTTCCACCTCTAGTTCTTCTGTGGCAGGTAAGGTACCAAGGAATTGGCCAGTCCTGCCAAGGTCATGGATTGCAGCACGATCTTCCCTGGACCTCGGAAGGTAGTGACGAACAAGCCCTCCCCTCCGAACATGGCGGACTTGATGCCAAGGCTCTGGATGTCATAGGACACGCTAGCTTCCCAGGCCACTGCATGTGCGGTCGAGACCTTCATCAACTGCCCTGGTTGCAGGTTGTACTCAATGAAGTCCCCGCAACCGTTGATGAAGACGGTACCATCGCCACGCAAGCTTTGCAAGATCAGTCCCTCCCCGCCGAACAATGCAGCACCAAGCTTCTTCTGGAAGGCAATGTCCAGATCGACCGCTTGCTCAGCGCAGATAAAACCGGTCTTCTGCACGATCCAATTCTTACCGCCCCTGAGGTCGATGGCCATGATCTTCCCGGGCGCCTCCCCCGCGAAGCCCACCAAGGCGGTGCCCCCGTCCGCATAGAAGTTGGTGATGAAGAACGACTCGC
>JACXTP010000002.1 GCA_016919625.1 Methanomassiliicoccaceae archaeon | reverse complement strand
GGGAGACCCCTTGGCCAATGAGGAGACCTTTGAAACGTTGGAACTGGTGAGAAAGGATTTCCCAGAGATGACGCTGTGCCTGAGCACCAATGGCCTTATGCTCCCGCGCAACGTTGAACGATTGAAGGGGCTTGGTGTCAAGTTCATCACGGTAACGATCAACGCGGTCGACCCGGAGGTGGCCGCCAAGATGTATGGTTTCGTGGTGTACGAAGGAAAGACCTACCACGGAATCGAAGCTGGAAAATTGATGATAGAGAACCAGCTGGAGGGGATCAAGAGATCGGTCGAGGCCGGGCTCTTGGTCAAGGCGAACGTTGTAATGGTGCCTGGGATCAACGCCGACGACATTCCGGCCGTGGCCAAGAAGGTCAAAGAGCTCGGGGCGTACATGGTCAACATCATTCCAATGATCCCAGTGCCTGGATCTAACTTCGAGGACCTACGGGCCCCCACCGCCGAGGAAAGGAAAAAGCTTCAGGACCTGTGCGAGACGGACATCAAGCAGATGCGCCATTGCCGTTTCTGCCGGGCCGATGCCATCGGCCTGTTGGGTGAGGACCGTTCCGCTGAGTTCGCCCACGCCACCTGCGGACTAAAGAAGGCGCCGAAGGACCGTCCATTAGGAATCCAGATGGAAGGGGCCGCCAAATACAAGGTGGCGGTGGCCAGCTCAGACGGGGTGGACGTTGACGTGCATTTCGGCCAGGCCGCCCAATTCCTCTTGTTCGAGGTGCACGAGGGTAAGATCACACCAAGGGGCAGCATAAGAGTGGACAACATGCCAAATGTGGCCATGTTCGGCGAATCCCACCGGGGTAAGCTAGAGAACATGGCCTTGGCCTTGAAGGGCAACGATGTCGTCGTGGCGAAGAGCTTTGGGGACCCAGCGAAGGAGTTCCTGCGAGATGAGGGCATTGACACCTTTGTCTCCGCATGCGCCGTCGAAGAGGGGATCAGGGCTGCCGTGCGGTTTATCTTCGAGGAACGGGCTCGAGTGTTCGAGTGAGTGGCAAGATGAAGACCTCTGAACTCATCGTAAAGTGCCTGGAAGCAGATGGGGTGACTCAGATCTTCGGCATCCCTGGTGAGGAGAACATCGAGCTCATGGATAGCTTGGCCTCCTCCGATATCAAGTTCATATTGACGAGGCACGAACAATCGGCGGCGTTCATGGCCGCTGTGCAGGCGAGGATGACTGGCGAGGTGAAGGTATGCCTGTCCACCCTTGGCCCCGGTGCCACCAATCTCGTTACGGGAGTAGCCGATGCCATGTTGAGCTTCGCCCCAGTCATCGCCATAACCGGCCAGGCGGGAACAGAACGGACCAGTCCACCGGGAAAACAAGTGCTTGACCTGCCCGCTCTTTTCAGACCGATCGTGAAGGAAAGCATCACCATCCGCGAGGGCAACAAGGTTCCGGTGCTCATGAGGAGGGCCTTCGATGTGGCTCGGCAGGAGAGGCCTGGACCCGTGCACTTGGAGCTGCCAGAGGATGTGCTACGAAACGAGGCAATGGGGCGTCCGCTCACCAGATGCGACAATGAGCTGATTTGGCCGGACCGGAAGAGCCTGGCCCAGATCGTCTCCATCATCGAGGAGGCGGAGAGACCATTGGTGCTGGCGGGTCAGGGGGTGGTGCGAGCCGGGGCGTCCAATGCCCTCCGCGATCTCGTCAAACGGTGGAACATACCTGTCATCCATACCTGGTTCGGAGCAGGGGTGGTTCCAGGCGATGCCGACCAGAGCCTGAATACCATCGGGGTGCGAGCGAGCGACAATGCCCGCGAGTACTACGAGAGGGCGGACCTTGTGCTCCTTGCAGGTTATGATATGATCGAGTTCCAGCCTCAGTTCTGGAACATCGGGGGGGAGAAGGAGGTCATCTATTTCGGCCAAGGACCGATCGGTCACTCTGAGCATCTGGAACCAGATGTTCAGGTCATCGGTTCACTGAAACGCATCCTCCAAATGTTGGCGGAAAACGCCCATATGAAGCAGTTATGGGGGGAGGAGGTCAGGGACCGAACCCGCGCTCTCATTGAGGAGCAGCTACCGGAGGGTAAGGGCGCCAAACCTCAGAACGCCATCAGGACCATACGAACAGCTCTGGGTCGGGAGGACATCGTGGTCAGCGATGTCGGCGCTCACCTTATCTGGCTCGCGAAATATTATCCAGTGTTCCGGGAGAACACCCTAATGCTGGACAATGGCCTGATCTCCATGGGAGTGGGCGTGCCTTGGGCCATCGGGGCCAAGATGGCATTCCCACATCGAAACGTGGTGGCGGTCTGCGGGGACGGTGGGTTCATGATGTCCGGTTTAGAGCTGGCCACTGCCAAGGAGAACGGCGTGAACTTTGTCACCATCATATTCAACGATGGCGGTTATGGGTTGATAAAGTTGAAGATGGAGAAGGCATGCGGTCGGGCCACATCAGTGCGGTTCCAGAACCCTGACTTCGTTAGACTGGCCCAGTCCATGGGAGCGGAGGGCTATCGGGTGGACAGCTCGCGCGAGCTCTCCACAGTCCTGACGGATTGTGTGAGCCGAGATGCCCTGGCGGTCATCGACCTAAGGGTGGACTACACTGAGAACTTGAAGTTGCTGGCCTGAACAATATCGACCGCTGGAAATTCAAAAAGTTACTAATAGGGTCCTTTTTATACTGCGGGTCATGGCGGAGTCCGACTTCCAGCTTAAGTTCTTCCTTGATAATGGGTTCGTGCGCAAGGAGTGCCCCAAGTGCAAGCGCCACTTCTGGACCCTGGGCGACTGGTCCACTTGTGGGGAGCCTCCGTGCGTGGAGTACACCTTCATCGGGAACCCTCCGACCAACATATCATTGGACCTGCACGCTACCCGAGAGGCATATCTCTCCTTTTTTGAGCAGAACGGCCATGGCCGTGTCAAGCGATACCCGATCGTGGCCCGTTGGCGCGACGACGTTTTCTTCACCCAGGCATCGATCTACGACTTTCAGCCCTGGGTGCTGAACGGCGTCATCGACCCGCCTGCCAATCCACTATGCATCTCCCAGACCTGTGTACGGTTCAATGACATAGACAATGTGGGCAAGACCGGTCGCCATCTCACCTTCTTCGAGATGATGGCACACCATGCATTCAATAAGCCCGGAAAGGAGATATATTTCAAGGACCGGACCGTCGAGCTGTGCCACCGCTTCTTCTCGGAGCGCTTGGGTGTGGACCCGATGCGCCTGCGCTATATCGAGGAGTGGTGGGAGGGCGGTGGAAACTCCGGTCCCTGCGTCGAAGTGCTATTGGAAGGTGTGGAGGTCGCCACCCTGGTGTTCATGATGTATCGGGAGACACCTGATGGCCGAAAGCCAATGGACATGACCGTGGTCGACACCGGATACGGACTGGAACGCATCTGCTGGGTCACCCAGGGAAAGACCTCTGCCTATGAGGCGGTGTTCGGCCCGGTGGTGGAGTGGCTCAAGGAGCTGTGCGGGGTCGAGCTCAACGAACGTGTTCTCACTGAATATAGCAAGATCGCTGGCGCCATGAACATGAAGACCGCGGCAGACGTGCGACGGTTGAGGGAGCTGACCGCAGAGCGCATCGGTGTGAGCTATGATGAGCTGATGAAGATGGTGGCCCCGCTGGAGGACATCTACACGGTCTGCGACCATTCCCGTGCCCTGATGATCTTGCTGAACGATGGGGTGGTCCCGTCCAATGTGAGGGAAGGTTACTTCGCGCGCATGTTGGTGCGACGTGCCCTACGATCCATCCGCAACCTTGGACTGCAGATCAAGCTCTCCGAGGTGGTCGACCGTCATATCGATTACTTCCAAACGGTGGTCCCGGAGCTGGTGGCCAACCGGGAGGACATCATCAACCTGGTCAACGTCGAGGAGGTGCGTTACTTCGAGACCCTGGAAAGGGGGAAGCTGCTAGTCTCCAAGATGGTCAAGGACCTGAAGAAAGGAGAGAAGCTTTCGTTGGAGAAGCTCATAGACCTCTACGATTCCCAGGGCATGAACCCGGAGATCGTGAAGGAGTACGCACCGGACCGGGTCGACGTTCCTGACCATTTCTACATGATGGTGGCCAAACGGCATGAGAAACCCGAGGCTGAGGTGGACTTCAAGGAGGAATACCCGCAGAACATGCCTGCGACCCGCATGCTCTATTACGAGGACCCGGAGATGGACCATTTCGATGCCAAGGTCCTTGGGATCTATAATGGAGGTATCGTGCTGGACAAGACCGCCTTCTATCCCGAGGGCGGCGGCCAGGAGTGGGACCTGGGCGTGCTTGATGGGCACAGGGTGAACCGTGTCATCAAGGTGAAGACCACCATTCTGCATTTCATCGACGGTCCGGTCCCTGCGATCGGTTCCATCGTCAAGGGGAGCATCGACCGAGCAAGGAGAGTGCAGCTGATGCGTCACCACACCGCGGCCCATGTCATCAACGGGGCAGCGCGGAACCTCTTCGGAAACCATGTCTGGCAGGCCGGCGCCCACAAGGCGGTGGAGGAGGCGCGTCTGGACATCACCCATTATGAGAACCTCACCCCCGAGCAACGAGACCAGTTGGAGCGGGAGGTCAATAAGGTGGTGTTGCAGAACCTCAAGGTGGACATCCAGTTCATGCAAAGGGATGTGGCCGAGGGCCTGCACGGATATCGCCTCTACCAGGGTGGAGCGGTGCCAGGAAAGGTCATCCGAGTGGTGGACATCAAAGGCTTCGACGCTGAGGCCTGCGGCGGCATACATTGCCCCAACACCAACTACATCGGACCGGTGCGCATACGTCGCACCAAGCGCATCCAGGACGGGATCGTGAGGATAGAGTACACCGCAGGCATGGCAGCGATCGTGGAGATGCAGCGTGACAAGGACGCGGTGGAGACGTTGGCAGAAAAGCTCAACTCCCCCCAGGACCAGGTGGTTGAGGCCACCGACCGGGTGCTGGGTGAGCTCAAAGAACAGAAGAAGCGGTTGGAGCAGTATAGCCAGCTCAACTCCGAGTCCAAGGTCAAGGAGATGCTGGCCTCCGCTCCCCAGGTAGGCGATGTCCGCGTCGTTGTACATCTGGTCCATGAGGGCGAGGACCCTGACGGCATGTCGAAGGTCCTAGCGTCCGAGCCTAAGGTGGTGGCAGTCATAGCATCTCAAAGTCCCGCCCCGAAGGTATTGGTCTCCCGCAGCGCCGATGTCGATCTGGACAGTCGGGCCGTGCTCAAGGAGGTCATGAGCTTGGTGGGTGGCGGCGGCGGAGGCCGAAAGGAGTTCGCGCAAGGCGGCGGAGGCGACCCGGCCAAGGTCCAGCAGGCGTTGGATAGGGCCTCTGATATCATCCGTTCCCATCTGGGCAAGGCCTGACGACCGTTACTGGCCTCGCTGCCCTCGGACCAACAACCTTTATATACCGTCAGGGTTTAGCCTCCTCAACGGCTGAGCGACCGTCATCGCTCGGAGCTATTGCTCATAAGAGCAAATGGTCCCCGGACTGGCCCCTATCCAGAGAGGGGGACTGCGAACCGTGCGCTTGAGCATGGACGAGCACTCCAAGAAGGGATCCAGATGGGTTCTGGATTGATAACATTCGGAGGAAGACTCTTGGCGGAGAAAGAGCAGAAGGCAGCGAAAGAGGCCAAAGAGCCCAAGGAAGCTAAGGAGCCCAAGGGCGAGAAGAAGGACAAAGGCGAGAAGGCACCCCCGCAGGAAAAAGCGGCGCCTAAGACGCCCAAGGTTGATTACGGTAAGGACTTCAAATACATCGTCCGCATCGTCAACTCTGACCTGGACGGGATTAAGCCGACCATCATCGCCATCCAAGGCGTGAAGGGCGTCGGTGCCCGTGTCGCGGACATCATAGTACGGAAGGCTGGCGTGGATCGCATGGCCAAGATCGGAACCGTCTCAGACGAGAAGATCGACGAGATTGAGAAGCTGATCAAGAGCTTTTCCGAGTACACCCCGTCCTGGGCGGTCAACCGCCAGCACGACCTCGAGTCCGGGGCAGACCTGCACATAGTCGGGATCGACATGGAGGTCTCCCTGAAGGACGACATCAACCGCATGAAGATGATCAGGTCATACAAGGGCGTGAGGCACGAGACCGGACAGAAGGTCAGAGGCCAGCGCACCAGGGCCAATGGAAGGACCGGATTGACGCTCGGTGTCATGAGGCAGAAGTTACAGCAGCAGGCCTCCGCTGGCAAGACCGAGGATAAGAAGTAGAGGTGATTTGAATGGGAGACCCAAAATTCTCAAGCCGTTCCTATAACACCCCCTCCCACCCGTGGCAGGGCGACAGGATCAAAGAAGAGGCCATCATCGTTAAGAAGTACGGCCTCAAGAACAAGAGGGAACTGTGGAAGGCCAAGACCATCGTTCGCGACCTGAGGAAGCAGTCTAGGGACCTGCAGGCCCGCCTGCGCACCGGAGAGGAGCAGGCCAAGAAAGAGACGGTCGCTCTGTTGCGCAAATGCGCCAGGATGGGATTGCTGCCTATGGAGGGCGCCACCCTGGATGATGTTCTCGGTCTCGGCACCGAGATCATGTTGGGGCGCCGCCTCCAGACCGTCGTGGTCAGCAAGGGTCTGGCCACCACCCCCTGGCAGGCCAGGCAGTTCATCGTGCACGGTCACATCAGCATCGAGGACCGCCGTGTCACCATCCCCGGCTACATCGTGAACCGGGGCGAGGAGGAGAGCATAGTGCTCACCCCGCGCTCCCCCATCGCCGACGAGATGCACCCTGTGCGTGTGGCCCAACAGGCCGCCCGTGAGGCCGGCGCTCCAAGGGAAGTGGTGGAGACCCGCCGCGACGACTACCGCAACCCTAAGAAGAAGTTCGTTAGGAAGCTCGACAAGACCACTGTGAAGGCCGACACCGGCGTGGAGGCCCCAGTGCCTATCGAGCTGCCACCTGAGGAGGCGAAGTAAATGAGCGAGAAGTGGGGCATTGCCAACATCTATGCCAGCTATAACAACATCATCATCACCTTGACCGACATAACTGGTGCTGAGACCATCACCAAGGCCACCGGCGGAATGGTGGTCAAGCAGGCCAAAGACGAGTCGTCCCCTTACGCTGCCATGCGCGCCGCTGAGCGCGTCGTGGACATCGCCAAGGAGAAGGGCATCGTCGGCGTGCACGTGAAGGTACGGGCACCGGGCGGCAACAAGTCCGCCTCGCCCGGTCCAGGTGCCCAGGCCGCCATCCGTGGCTTGGCCAGGGCGGGCATGAAGATCGGCAGGATAGAGGACGTCACGCCCATCCCACACGATGGCACCAAGAAGAAGGGCGGAAGAAGGGGAAGAAGGGTCTAGAGGCGCACTTCTATGGAAATCAAAATCCAAGAGATGATGGAGACCCGGGTTAAGTTCCTGCTCAGCCAGTCCAGCCCGGAGGTCGCCAATGCATTGCGTCGTGTGCTCATGTCCGAGGTGCCCAAGATGGCCATCGACAACGTGGAGTTCCACCTTGGGCCGATCATGGACGAAGAGGGCAAGGAGTACGAGAGCGTCTCGCCCTTGTTCGACGAGATCGTGGCTCACCGCCTCGGTCTGGTCCCCATCCCCACCGACCTGCAGCTCTTCGTGGAGCGGTCCAAGTGCACCTGTGGAGGAGAGGGTTGCCCGTCATGCACCATCATGTACAGCCTCAACAAGAAGGGGCCGTGCGAGGTGTACTCCGGTGACCTGGAACCCTTGGGAGACGCTCGATTCCGCGTCAAGGACGAGCTCATCCCCATCGTCCGGTTGGGACCGGGACAGGCCATATTGGTCTATGCCTCGGCCGAGCTGGGCAAGGGCAAGGAACACGCCAAGTGGCAGGTAACGAGCGGCACTGGGTACAAGTATCTGCCCAGTGTCAAGATCGATTACCACCGCTGCGACAACGGTGGCCGTTGCATACCGGTCTGCCCCAAGCACGTTTTCGAACGTGTGGAAGGGAAGGTCAAAGTGGTCGACGAGGAGTCATGCATCATGTGCCTGGCCTGTGCCGATCCTGAGATATGCAAGACAAAGGCCATCAAGGTAGATGGAGATTCCACCCGCTTCGTCTTCGAGTTCGAGACAGATGGCTCTTTGGATGCAAAGACCGCGCTTATCGCCGCCTTGAACATCCTTGAGGCCAAGTTCGAAGAGTTCAAGGACATGGTGTCCGCCCTCGAGAACTGAAAACCCCTTTCCTTATTATCTTTATTTTTTAGAAGAAATCGTCCAGCTTGCAGCTGCCCTTGCGCTTGACCTCTTGTTGAAGAGGCATCTCCGGGAGCGAGGAGCATGTCATTATCTCCTCTTCCGAGACCATATCTGCGATCTCGCCGGCATTGCAGAAGGAGTCGAGGGTGGGGGCGCATTCCATCGCCTCCTCCACCTCGACAATGGAGTCAAGGTCCTCTATGCTGACGTTCGGGTCCACCTCGATCTTCCCGAAAACTGACCATAACGATTCCTCGATCAATGCCACCCTCTGTTGGATGTATTGGGACACCTGGTACTCTTGGCCGACCCTCTTGGTGACCGCCAAGTACTTCTTTACGCTCGCCTCGTGCACGGTGAGGGTGAGATTGTTGCCGCAGTAGCATTTGCCGGCCAATGGCACCCGGCGGTAGGAGGCCCCGCATTTGGTGCACCGCACCTTCTGTCCAGAGAATTGCTTGAGGTTCCCGATGAGATCGGGCAAGAAATGCTTGGAGATAATACGCTGGGCCACGTCCTGCTCATCGACGGCCCGGATCATGCGTGCAAGGCGGAGCTGGGCGTTCATCTTATCGGTCATGCTCCCTAAGGTCTTGTAACTGGACTCCATCGGCCCTTCCGCTATGTCGTTAGTATCCAGCGTAAAGCCGAAGCCTTCGTACTGCAGCAGGGAATTGATGCGGTTCGCCACCATGTCCATTTGGTCCTGCACGTCCTTAGGGTGCTTCATCTCCATGGTGGCATGGTAGAAAGAAAGAGGGTACTCCCATAGCACATCGATGTTGTGGGCCTCCTTGTCGATCTCGTTAGGGTCAAGGCGGATGGCCAGCACCAACGGTGCGTCCATGAGGCCGCCGCGCGAGTCGGGGAGATAGGCGCGGGAGAAGTTGAGCAGGCCATCGAGCAGGAGCATGACGCTGTCCTCATCCCCGTCGGCATTGCGTCTTTTCGCGGCGTGGAAGAAAGGATGGCCGTAGCACACTTGGGCGTCTGTGTAGCCTATGATGCGACAAAGGATCCCGCCGGAGGTGTGAGGTGCCAGTCCGATGGCTAGATGCCCTAACAGGTCCTCCCGACGTTGCGCCCGGTAATACTGGTCCATGCCGTACAACTTTACCAACAGATCGTCAACGAACTGGGCCACACGGACCATGAAATCACCGCAACCAACGGATGGGACGATGTCCTGTACCTTCAGTTCGCAAAGTTGCTCTCCAGAGACCAGCTCCTGGTCGTAGATGTCATGGGTGTATCCGAGGCGGTGTGCCCGATCCAGGTCCAAACCGATCTCCCGAGGGCGGAAGTGCGTGAGCGGAACGTCAGTGAGGTCGAAGCGAATGGTGCCATCCTTGTTTACGAATATCTCATGCTTGCGACGCAAAATCCCCTTCTCCAACGGCTCTGGCACCTTGTCCTTGGATATGAGGCCCTCCACCGCCTTGATCTTCTCTGGTATAGGTTCCCCAAGCGTTTCCGAGGCGTCCCGCATCATCCGTGATAGGTCGACGCTAAGATCTTGGGGGCTCTCCCTGGTCTTGGTATGCGCGCCGCAGTCGCAGCGGCAGCTCACGGTGCTCGTTCCGCATTCGGGACAGGTGCGCACTCCGACCTGGACTTGTATCGATCTCTTCTCCGCCGCCTTGTCGATCAGCCGCTGCGGTCCCCCGTTCTTGCCTATGGGGAATAGGACGTGAGGTGGGGGTTTCATGCGTCGTTCCTTGGCCTTCTCTGGTCGTGCCATGCGGGACCCGATGCGGGTCACGGCCCTCGGATGGACGGTCAGACCGACCGCCTTGGACACCGCCTGGATCGAGGTGGGACCATCGAATTCCGCATTCTCCATCAATACCCCTTCCCTCACGGCGATGCCAAGACCGTCTAGCAATGGCTCGGCATATCGACCTATGACCAAGGTCCCATCCTTCACCGTGTGCAAGGCCCCCAGGTCCTCCAGGGTCCTTTTCTCCATCGCCCCTGGTACGATGAGCAGGCTGCCCTCCGCCCATTGACCGTCTGTGAGCAGGGCATCCCGTAAGGACCTCAACGAGTCCAGAGGGACATCGTACCAGAAGAGGTTGTAATTGGGATGCAATGGGCTTTCGTACTGGGAGGATATCTCTTTGGAACGCCTATAATTGGCCGGAGATGCCCAGTCGGACGGGAGCTCGGAATCGCACCTTGCCAACAGCTCCTGCCGGTACCATTCTAGGCTGAACGCCCCCGGTACCAATATGTGGTTGTTCTCGGCGAACTCCCCGTAAGGGAGGAGGACCTCGCCCAGATCGACGATCTCTTTCATCTCGTCGAGGTAGCTCTGCATCTCGACCACACTGTTGGCCTGCACCAGGTCGCCGTTGTTAAGGAGCACTATGGGGCCATCCAATCTATCGCAGGGTGTGACCGCGCCCGCCTTTCCAGGCCGTTCGATCTTGATCTGCGTTCCGATGGCCAAGAACGAATCGAGGGCATACATGGTGGCAGGGTGTATCGCCAAGGCGGCCAGGCCGGTGGTCCTGCCCCGCCCGTAGCGCAACCGCAGACCACCCACCCGGGAAGGGTGGCCGAGCACCGGGCGTCCGCCAACTATGTCCTTGAGGAATTTGTAGTCCGGCACGACCTTCCTTACGTCCTTGCTCTCCCCACCCTTCTTCCTCTGCAGGTACTGGGAGATGAAGTCCCAACCGTCGATGCCCAGCTTCTTAACGTGCTTCTCCAACTTGGGGGCCTTCTGACAAAGTCCCTCTGCGATGACCAGGCAGACGCCGCCTCGTACACAGTTGGTCTTGATGCGGGGCAGGTTGCGGAATCCGGTGATCTCGATGTCCTCGGTCTTCTCGCCATCGATGCAGACGGGACAGTTCTTGTAGATGAGCTCGATCTCTTCGTTGTTGGGCGAATATTGCAGATGGGCACATTGCTTGTAGAGTGGGATCTCCTCCTTGAGCCGCTCCACCTCTCCGTGCTCAGGCTTGTAACTGCCAATGCCGAACTCACGCCGCACCATATCAGCGATGAGCACGCTCATGGCCTGACCAGTACCTCCGGCCGCGCGGATCGGTCCATTGAAGAATAGTGAGACATACTCGGTACCGTCGGAGTTGCGTCCTACCTTGACACCGCCGATGCCCACGATCGGAGCGACCAGGATGCCCTCCGTCAGGACTGAGAGCCCGACCCTGACGGCCCGGTCGATGGCCTCCTCCCGGTTGCGAGAGGGCCATTTGGCCACCTCTTTCGCCACCAGCAATGATACCTCCTCGCGGCTCTCATGCTTGGCGCTCAGCTCACGTATTATGTCCGCCACTCCGGAGACGTCCCATTGGGACAGTTGCTCCTCCACCCGCGCAGCCAGGTCCTCTGCCTTGGGTATCTCAACATGGGTCTGGGGATCGCATCCAACGCTGCGTGCCCGCTCCGCCACATC
>JACXTP010000163.1 GCA_016919625.1 Methanomassiliicoccaceae archaeon | reverse complement strand
CAACGGCTCATCCGCCCCATCCCAGGGCACCTTGTTCGGGGGCACAAGGTCGACGGGAGCCATCAGCGTGATCTCGTCGCCCATCAGAACCACCCCAAGGCATCGAGGCGGATGAGCAGAGTGAGGACCACCCCGATGATGAAAGTCACCGCCATCAGTGGAATGTATCGGAATATCTCCTTCCGCACCCCGGTCCTGGAGGTCAGAGTGGAGGACCCGGTGAAGTTAAGCGCGAGGAATGCCACCCATGGAGATATCAGCAACGCCCAGGCCATGATCTGCAGGTCGGAGGAAAGGTCCCACGGTCCCCCTTCGGACCATGTCAGAACGAGCGCGAAGGCGACCGCGACCACCGCTCCTAGGATGAACCCTTTGGCGCTGAAGGCCTTGACCGGTAGCAGCGGAAGCAGAAGCGGGAAGAGGACCGTTCCGGTTAGGTAGAGGACGGCCACTGCGGCGAGCCCAGTCCATCCCAGAAGTAGGGATGCCAGCAACCCGGCCAAGACGGCCCAGAGCAGGTAGTTCTTCATCTCCACTGGGACCAGCACTGCCCGGTCCCGTATGTTGAAGCGCACCTGGCGCATCTCTGGGGTGACCTTGCCCACCATATAGGCTGAGAGGTCCTCTGCGCTTACCGGACCGTACTCCACTGTGAAACCGGTGCGTCGCCTGACCTCGTGGGCGCACACTCCGGGGGCACCGAGCTGTGGCAAGAGCAAGCGCCTGTGTTCCACCACGTCCTTCAGGTTGGTTGCCCGGACGCGTTCCTCGATCTCGTCGGTGCCGAAGGTGCCCTTTCCCGCCGCGCACCATACGTTGATGCCTTTGGTGTCAAGGACCAACAGGTAGCTCGGAACCCCCTTGAGGTTGGTACGAAGGGCGTCGAAGCTCAGCTTATAGTTGGAGGTGACGAACACCGGCGAGGAACGGTCGGGGTCGCCCAATCTGTAGAGGCCTGGTTCCACCTTGTGGTCCATCCGATGATAGCCTAGCCTGATGGCTATGTGCTCTCGCCGATCGGCGCCGCTCAGTTCCGATGTGGTGGCCATCGCTGTCAATTTCACACCCTCTCTGTGTCCGTCACTATGATGCGGGCCTGGTCGGCCAGATGGCTCGCTTTGAACAGGTTGAGGCAACATACCCGACCATTCTTTTCCATGGTGACCAGGGCCAGTCTGTCCCCTGCAACGATGCCCATTCTCTGTCTGATCGACTTGGGCAACACCAGCTGGCCCCTCTCATCGATACTTACTATGGCCTCAACGGAATAAGCCTCTGGCCCATCCTCTGCCTTGGTCTCGCTCTTCCGTTTTGTCATGCTTTCAGAATTAGGAATTATGCAGGTGGTATTTGATATTTCTGAATTTTCTGACAATTCATACAAAATTACCAAATAGGTGGGACAGAAGCGAAGAGAAAGCAGTGGCCGCCATAATCCAGGCGATGGTCAGTGATGACACCAACTTTTATTAATGAATTGAACCCAATGCTCGGTCAGGTGGATTTCATGGCAAGTGAGGAAAAGGACATCTCTGAAGTGCTAGATGAGAAAGGCAAGGACCTGAAGAAGATCCTTAAGGAGATGGATGCCAAGATCGAGCATTGGAAGTTCTCCATAGAGGAGAGCAAGGAAGGCAAGAGGGTCGAGGTCCATATCACCGCGTTGTTCAAGAGCAAGCCGAAGATGGACGAGTGAGGTCATTTAGCGGTGAGGGTGGGGACCCTTACCCCATCAAACTCATTATCTTCTCTCTTTTCTCGTCGCTGACATGGAAGTCGGGCCGCCGCTGTATTAGCTCCAGGTATTCCGTTGCCTTCCTCATCTGCTTCCTCTTGTAAAATTTGCCCGCGACCTTGACCACGTCCTCCACTGGCACGAACTCGGCCAAGGCGCATACCAGGCTGGCCAGGTCATAACCGATCTTCTCCTCTACCGGGGCCGCGCCCAGGAAGTGACCGATGTCGAGAATGTAGATGCGGTCCCCGAACATGATGTTCTCCGGTTTTAGGTCCCCATGGTAGATCCCGTTGTGGTGCATCTTCTCCAGGTAGCCTATGATGACCTCCACTTGCTTCGGGTCCAAGGTCCCCACGTCCGGGAGTGGTCTGGCCTCCAGGTACTCCGCCACGAAGAGCCAGAGCTGCCCCTTCAATGGGTGGTAGCCAAGTGGCTTGGCGGTCGGTATGCCGAGACGATGGATGGCGCTCATCTGGTCGAATTGATGCCGGGCCATGTCCTCGGCGTCGCTGGCGAAGTCGAACAGCGGGCCGCGGGAGTTCGTCTCCAGGAAGAGGTTCTTCATGAGCTGCATGGTTCGCGCGGTCATGTTGTCGCTGCTCCCGATCATCTTGGCGAAGTAGCGGACCTTGCGCCCAGAGTCATCGATTCCCTCGATGCGCACGGGGATGGATAGTCTGGCCCCGCCCGCCCCTAGCGGTCGCACCGAGACGCCGTGGACATGATACTTGCCCTCCATGATCTCGTTGACACGCAGCAGGACCTCGCGGAAGAAATTGCGGTGTTCCTCCATGTGTCTTGCCTCCGCATCCTCACGTTGGCTCATTTGGGACCCACCTTGGCCTGCGCGGCGGCCTTGGCCGCCGCTTCCTTCAACTTCCGGCTCTCCCGGTTGATCTGCCAAAGCTCGATCAATAGCATGATGGCGTTGAACTTGTGTATCTTCAGGCTGTTCTTAACGCCCCTTCCGTACTCCAGGACGGGCTTGTCTTTGTGGGTGTAGACGACCTTCCACACCGATAGCTCAGGCAGCGAAACGTAGAACTGGTTGGTGTTGACGATGATGTCCTTCCGCTTCACTGTGACGTCCATGTCTACCATCCCCTCGCGCTTGATGGGGATGTGCACCCCCGTCCCAAATATGAAACGGACCAGCGCGTAGGCGATTACCTCCAGGCCAGCGATGTCTATGCTGCGGTCGAGCGGTTCCTTCTTTGGTGGGGACTTCGGGTCCGGTTTACGGAACTCCCTCACCTCCCCCGGGGGGCCGGTCTGCTTCTCCGCCTCGGGCATGGGGGGAGGCGGCGCCGTTGCCTCGCCCGTTGGCCGGGCGCCATGCTCTTCCCATACATCTGGGTTCTCGAAGTAAGGGGCACCCTCCTTGTGGTACTCCGATTTGATGTTGATGGCCCCCTTCTTCCTCCAATATTCATCGAAGGCGTCCAGGTCCGGCTCCACATTGGGGGGCATGTTTTTGAGACCCTCCTTGTGGTACTCAGAGAGCACCCTTCGGCAGGCTGGGTCCTGCCATTCGTCCTCGTTGAGGAGGACGCGGGTACAGTAGTCCTTAGGCTCTTCCTTCTTGGTGCTCTTATCCTCCTTAGAAGCCAACCGATCACCTACTTTTTGAGCAATATTTGGAGGCGAGCGAATATCCTGGTGCCATCAGAGAACTCCTCCATGGTCACCTTCCAATCCTCAAGTTCGGCGTTCATGCTGTCGAAGAACCTGTCCATCTCGTCCACGATCTTCTCCACGTTGTCTGGATTCCCACCGACCATGTGCAGGACCGAGGCCACGCTATCTTTCTTTCCCATTGCAAAACCTCAGAAACAATCCTAACTCTTCTAAAATATATTTGAATTACTGTGGTGATCATTTGGATCAGTGGGACGTGGGCTCATCCGATATGGCTCACATTCAGATTCGATGGTTTGATGATTCTAAATCGGACAGAAACATGTCCTTCGTTCGAGATTCGATCATGTCGCAGATATTTGAATGACTCGTCCGTTTCAGTTCCTTTGTAAATGTGGAATAACGGATCGACCAGTGTAGAAGATGGCTCATATCTCAATCGGGGATGGGCTGG
The DNA here is from genome assembly GCA_016919625.1 of Methanomassiliicoccaceae archaeon. GTDB lineage: Archaea > Thermoplasmatota > Thermoplasmata > Methanomassiliicoccales > UBA472 > JACXTP01. Next base: position 5,690 of record JACXTP010000163.1, on the reverse strand, counting down.
CCAATCGATCATTCCATTTTAATGTTGACAAGAATCATCGTGGATTTGCCCGAAGCTATCAATAGCTTCCTGGCCGTGATGACCATCGATCTCGTTCCAAGCCTTGGTACAGTAATTTCCGCACTTATATTCTCGAGCTCTTCATCGTTTGAGCTTAGGTCGTCGAGCCTTCTGAGCAAGTGCGATATGTTCCACGCCCCGCCAAGTATCTCGCATAGGGGAAGACCCTTTATCTCCGATGGTGTTACCTCGAATTGTTCATTGAATGAGGTATTGGAGGACTGAACGACCAGATCCTTATCTAATATCAAAAGTGGTTCTTTTATGGTGTTGACGATGCTCTCCGCATACTCCTGGGATGCCTGGGCGTTCATTGTTACCTCTTTGAGTACCTCTTGGACATTCTTCTGTTCTTGGATATCACTGAATGTCATTACCACACCGTCGATGACATTCTCAACTGTTCTGTAAGGAAGTATCTTGAGCTTATACCATCGACCATTTTTCGTTTGGACCTCTTTCTCCTTCGTGTTCAGCGTATCGAGGACCTCTTTGAAATCAATGAGCAGATCCTCATAACGCAAATTCATGGCGATGTCCTGGATCGGGCGTCCTACATCTCTCGGAAGCAGGTTCATGATCTTTTCCGTTTGAGGTGTGAACCTTCTGATCCTCAGCTCGATGTCTAGAAATATGGTCGCCTCATCGACGCTATTTAGAAGATTTCTCATATCGCTATAGGTCCTTGATAGCTCCTGATTCTTTCTCTCCAGCTCGGAGTTCACGGTCAATAGTTCCTCGTTCAATGAGTTAAGCTCTTCTTTCCCTGTCTCCGATTCTTCGGCAACGCTCTGCAATTCTTCGTTATTCGATTGTAATTCCTCGTTGGTCGATGTCAGTTCCTCATTGGAGGTCTCTAACTGTTCGATCGTGATCCTCAGATTCTCCTTGGTATAGTTCAGCTCCTTCTCTAGATCATCGATCCTTAACTCTTTGTTCGGTGATATGTTCAGGTCCTGTTTATCTCTGAGAATATCCTGAGGGATGGTTTTTTCATCGAAGACCACCAGAACATCGGATGCGGGTTGATGGTCATCTAGCGGTTTGACGATAATGTTCAGGAATGAAGCGTTACCGTTCGTATGGACTCGGATGGCTTCCTTGACGACCGTTTTTCCGTTGTTTCCACATGCACTGATGGCCGATATTACAGCATAACGAATATCCTCGCGAAGCAGGTCACGGATGTCGAGGCTAGCCCTCCCCGGACTGTGCTCGAGATATTTGCTGGTACGACCATGGAAGTAGACGATCTCGTTCTTTTCATTGACGACCAGACTTGGAGGCGTGTGGTGGGAGAGGAGGATCTTTTCAACCTTTTCATCGAGGTTCGGCTTTTTGTTCATTCTGCTCTCCTTGATGATAGCCTCTTTTACCCGCAGAGGTGGCGGGCCAATCTCCCTTGCTCGTGGTGCTGGAGTATAAGGATTCCTACGGTAGTTCTTCCATCTTGAATCGATGGTGGTGAATTTTTCCTCAAAACCGTTGATGGTTTCCGATTCCCCAAGGAACAGGATGCCGCTGGGGTTCAAGGCGGTGCTGAACATCTCCAGTACTCTCCTCTGTAGCACTGGTTCAAAGTAAATGAGGAGGTTCCGACACGATATCAGGTCGAGATGGAGGAATGGAGTATCGCTAATGATGTCATGAGATGCGAATATGACCATCTCCCTGATTTCCTTCTTTACCTTGTAACTGTTCTGTTGTTTAATGAAGAACCCACCCAATCGCTTGGCGTCAACGTCATCTGCGATCGATAACGGATAATCACCCGCTCGGGCGAACTCTATCGCCTCTTCATTGATGTCAGATCCGAATATCTGAACCTGTTTTCTTTGACCCATCTCATCCATTAGCTCTTTCAGTACGATCGCGATAGAATACACTTCTTCGCCGGTCGAGCATGGGGTGACCCAAACTCTCAAGCTGTCCTTATCAGATTTTGGAGCAAAGTAAGCCTCCTTGAGAGCTCCCTTGAGGGATTCAAAGGCCTTGGGATTTCTAAAGAAACTCGTGACCTCGATTATTAGCTCTTTGAACAGCAATTGTATCTCTTGTGGGTTTGCAAGCAGGTAGCTCACATATTGCTCATTATTTTCGATCTGGTGGACGCTCATGCGCCGTTCGATCCTACGGTTGATGGTGCTCTTCTTGTAGTGGGAGAAATCATGACCGGTCTCGCTCTTTACGATGGACAACATCTTCTGAACGGCTTGGGTGCTCCCGACCGGTTCAGTCCTAGGCAGTTTTTTTCTGGCTTTGAACGCTAGGACATATTTGTTTATCATTCCAGGCATCTCGATGGGGGGAAGAACGTAGTCCACCAACCCTGTCCCGATTGCATTTCGAGGCATGCTATCATACTTAGCGGTCTCTGGGCTCTGCACCATAACCATGCCAAGATTCGTATGGATGGCCTTGATCCCGAGAGACCCATCCGAGCCATTCCCGGAGAGAATGACCGCGATCGCATTCTCTCTCCTATCTTCCGCTAAGGATCGAAGGAAGAAATCTATTGGCATGAAAGGCTCGTGACCATTCTTGCGGCCAAAGAGTCTTAGAATCCCAGATGTGATGATCATTTCCTTGCCTGGGGGGATCACATAGACCTTGTTCTTCTGGACCGCCATATCATTTTGAGCCTGGACCGTTTCCATGTTCGTGGACTTGGAGATGATCTCGGCCAGGAGGCTGGGATGATGTGGTTCAAGATGTGTAATGACGATAAAGGCCATATCTGAATTGGCTGGTACGCTCTTGAAAAAGACCTCATTTGCTTCCAGACCTCCAGCAGATGAACCCAACATTACAATGGGGAATGATTGATCCGTATCCTGAAACCCCGGTTCATCTTTTTGGGTCTTTTTGTTTTTAATTGGTACCATGCCTCAATCCCTCGATCTCTTCCCTTGCTATCTCAATCACCATATTCTTTCATGCCTACTTACAGACTGCGACTAACGAAACACTGTTCAGGTGCTCTATCCTTTCATTCAGCATCCCGTGAAATGGATTGTGGTGTGGTTGCTCGGCCCCACCTCATTGACCTGGGAACCATTGGTCTGAGGACCCACCCCATCAAACCGCCTTCAAAGGAACCCTGGCGATGGCATATATTCGTTCCGATGCTCTAGAATTTTCAAAAAAAGGTGCTCTTCCCTTGATGCTATTGACAATATTTTTTAAGACCGGAGGGGATTATCTTAATGTATCCCCGATGGAAAAAGAACAAGGGTCCGGCGACAAATGGCTCAGAGATAGGGCAAGGAAGAACCTAGAAGATAAGAGGTTGGTCCAAGCATTATCAGATAAGGAAGCCTCCGAACTAATTGAGGAGCTCAGCATACATCAGGAGGAGCTCAAGATCCAGAATGAGGAACTTTTGAGGGTCCAGATCGAACTGGAGAAGTCCAGGGCTAAATATTTTCAACTGTACGATCTTGCTCCAGTGGGCTATATCACGATGAATCTGGATCTTATCATCAAGGAGGCCAACCTTGCTGCCTCGATGCTTCTAGAGACGAATAGGAACAATATGATCAATCGGGGGATATCATCATTTATCTTAGATCGTTGTCAAGAGACGCTATACCTTCATTATTTAAGAGTCGCTAAGGGCGAGGGCAAACAAAAGCATGTGCTCATAGTTCGAAGAAAGGATGGCAAAAAGTTTCTAGTCCAATTCGAAAGCAACCTCATTGAGGACGGCCCTCACAAAGGATTTAGGTCCATTTTGACCGATGTCACCGAGTTAAGGAGGGCACAAAAAGCGCAAAAGGACTTTTCAAAGGACCTGGAGCGCTCCAATAACGAACTTGAGGCGTTCGCTTATGTTGCCTCGCATGACCTCAGAGAGCCATTGAGAATGGTCCGAAGCTACCTCGACCTCTTGGAACGTATGTATCAAGGCAAGGTTCTGGACGAACAGGCTGACATGTACATCAATTTCGCTAGGGACGGTGCGGACAGAATGCAGGTCATGATAGATGACATTCTTACCTATGCCCGCATCGGAACTCAGGGCGACCCTTATCAATCGATCGATATGGGAAAAGCTATCGACAAAGTGTTGAAAGCCCTTGATAAAGAGATTACGGAGTCCGAAGCCATAGTGACCGTAGGACCAATGCCTAAGGTCATGGCCGACCCATCTCAGATGATGCAGCTCATGCAAAACCTGATAGTCAATGCCATCAAGTTCCATGGTCCGTCGCAACCGAAGATACATATTTCTGCATCTCAAGGTGAGAAAGAATACACCTTTGCTGTCAAAGACAATGGGATCGGTATAGATATGGAATATAGGAACATGATATTCATTATGTTCCAGCGTCTAAATACCAAGGAAAAGTATCGTGGCTCAGGGCTTGGCCTTGCCATAGCGAAAAAGATAGTCGAACGCCACGATGGACGCATCTGGGTCGAATCGGAATTGGGCAAAGGTGCGACATTCTATTTTACCATCCCCAAAAGGAGGGAAGATGAATGGTGAATGCCATATCACATTGATTTCATGTATTCGAGCAAGATCTGGAAGACGTTGAAGCCCATGTCATAGAAGCCCATACGCTCGATCTTCATAAATGAGCGAGCCATCAAGGCCAAAAACAATTGATTTGAATTCGTTTGATAATGGACTGTGAGGCAATAGGAATGGGCTCAGCCGGGACCACACGTTTTTGGGCAATATGTCTCGTCAAGATAGTGAAGGCTGGTTGTCCCCGGAGGTCCGGACCGAGCATTATTTAGGGCGCATGTTGCGCTTCCTCCATCGCATGAACGGGGAGCCGGTGGAGATCTGCGGGGTGAGCGACGATGTGTTTGGCTTCCGAGAGGAGGTAATAAAACAGCGTGAGGAGGAGAGCTCCTTGCTTGGCAGGTTGTCAAAACCGGTCCCTCATGCAAGACGGGGGGACGCTATCGTCATAGTCATCTTAGCCTTCTCCGTCGCCCTGATGTTGCTAGTACCGATCGCGTTGATCCTCTGGCTGGTGGTGGGCATCCTGCTCTATTCTTACAATTTCATAATCCTGCTCTTGCCCACCACGATGGAGCGCTTCCGGCCTGAGGAGACCCAAGCATTGAGGAAGATGGGGGTGAAAGAGACCTGGCCAGCCATCCGCCTACTGTTGAAGAAGAAATTCCTGGCCATAGAGATCGGCATAACCCTTTACCTGGGTGGCATGGTGCCATTATCGGTGAGCTTCACAATCATTTTTGGGTTGGGGATACTGATGACCATCTACTATGCCCTGGTCGCAGGAGGGCTGGAGCTCTCCTTCGCTTTCTTGGTGGTGGTTCAGCTGGTCTTCATAATCGGGTTCTATCTTTTCGTGGCACTGCTCGCGCCCCAGGAACAAGGGGTGACCCGCCTGGCAAGGACCTTCAAACGACGGATCGAGGCCGCCCGTGAGGGGGTGGGGCGGTCCCCATTGAGGGTCTACCTCATAGTGGTGGTGGTCATCGTCGTTGCCATCGTCCTCGTTTTCGGGGCCGTATTGTTGCCTGGCATAACCCTGGTGGCCATCATGGTGCAGGTCGATGATTGGGGTTGGGGGTCGATCGCCATCCTGATCTTCGTGGCCTGGGTGCAGCTGGTGGTGATGAGACATTTCCAGAGCGAGTCCAGT
>JACXTP010000162.1 GCA_016919625.1 Methanomassiliicoccaceae archaeon | reverse complement strand
TTTCCGTCAACCTTCTCTGTACCAGGTCATGGATGGTGCCTGGCTCCCAGCTGCCATCGGGCGACCGCTTGCCGGCCTTGACGCCGGTCAGAACCTCAATGCCCTCGTCGATGGTCTCGATCGGATAGATATGGAACTTCCCCTCCCGGACGGCGTCGAGGACCTCGGGTTTGAGCATGAGGTTGCGGACGTTGCTCTTCGGTATCAGACAACCATGTTCCCCGGTCAGACCTCTTGCCTTGCACACCTCGAAGAACCCTTCTATCTTCTGATTCTGACCTCCTATGGCCTGGACCTGTCCCATCTGGTTCACGGACCCGGTCACTGCCAGGTGTTGTTTGATAGGTCTCTCGGACAGGGCTGACAGCAGGGCGTAGAGCTCTGTGCTGGAGGCGCTGTCCCCGTCGACGCCACCGTACGACTGTTCGAACACAAGCCTGGCGGTCAAGCTCAACGGACGGTCCTGGGCATACATCTGGTTCAGGTATCCGGTGAGGATGAGCACTCCCTTAGCATGGGTCGGACCTCCCAACATGGCCTGCCGTTCGATGTCGAGGACCCCATCCTTTCCAGGGGCCACGGTGGCGGTGATGCGACTGGGCTGCCCGAACATGTAGTCGCCCAGAGAGAAGACGGCAAGGCCATTGATCTGACCCGCGACCGCACCGGCGGTGTCCAACAGGATCGTGCCGTTGTCGATCATCTCCTGGATCTTCTGCTGGAGCAGATTGGACCGGAAGACCTTCTCCTCCATCTGCCTCTCGATGTGCTTCCGGCTGACCTTGTCCTCCCCATCCTGCTTGGCATAGAAGCTTGCCTCCCGGACCGCGTCCGCAATCTCCGAGAACTGGGTGGAGAGCTTCTCCTTGTCATCGGCCAATCTGGAGCTGTACTCGACCAACGCCCCCATCCCGGAAGGGTCGAGGTGGAGCAATGATTCGGAATTGCATAGGATGCAGACGAACGCCGCATATCTTAGGATGTTCACATCGTTCCTCTCCATGGTCCTATCGAACTCCGCTTTGACCTTGAACAGCTCACGGAAATCGGGATCGTAATAGTACAGGATCCGATATGATTCCGGGTTTCCGAAGAGGAGGACCTTGCATCTGAACGGGATTGGCTCGGGCCGCAGCGATTTGGTCACTATGTAGGTGTAACGGTCCGTGGCGTCCTCGATGGTCAGCTTCTGGGTCTGGATGGTCCTCTTCAAAGTGTCGTAGGCCACCATGTCCCCCAGCAAACGCTCGGCCTCCATCACAATGAAACCGCCGTTCGCCTTATGCATGGAGCCTGGTTGCACCATGGTGAAATCGGTTATCAAGGCCCCGTACCGGACCTCCTTCTCCGAGAATCCGAACAGATGGGTGAAGGTGGGGGAAGGTTCGAAGATATTCGGCCCGCCCTTCAGCTCGGAATTGTCCACGAACAGGTTGACACGGTAGTTCTTGGTATGGTCGATCGGTATGATCGGTCTGCCATCTTGACCCTGGGGCTGTTGTTGCAAGAGCTGGGGAAGGACCTGTTGCAGAAGGGCTGGAAGGTTCTCGAGCACATCTGCCATGACCTCGTTCAGGTAATCGATGACCTTGGGGTTCTTCTTGAACCTCTCCCCTAGTTCGGTCAGCAACGGTCCGACCGCGTTCCCGACGACCTCCTTGTTCAGCTTCTCCATCGCTGCCTCTGTGGCCCGACCGATGTCGATGAGGGGACGTAGCGATTGACGCAACTCGAGCTCCAGTTCCGCGCGTCTTTTTTCCGTCTCCGCCTCCTCGGCCGGACTGGTCATGTTCCCGATGAATGGGATGCCCGACTTGATCGGTGTCAGTTGAATGCCTTGGGGCGAGGGTTGGATGGTGAACCCTTTCTTCTTTGCCATCTCTGTCGCCTGCTGGATGAGGAGGCGCTGTTCCTCTTCGGCCTTCTTGACCGTCTCCGCCCTCCTCACCGCGTATTCCTCGCTCTCGAAAGCCCTTGGCAAGGCCTTTAGCAGGTCTTGGGCGAATCGGTCCATAAGGCGCTTCAACTCCTTTCCCGAACCCGGTTCGACGTCTATGGCCTTCGGTCGGCTCGGTTCTTTGAAATTGTTGACATAGCACCAATCGGATGGCGTTGGCATTTTGGCGCAGACATCCTTCAGGAACTCCCCTATGGCCTTGGACCTTCCCGTCCCGGAGGGGCCGGATATGAAGATGTTGAACCGCGGGTCAGGCATGGCAAGGCCGAACTGCAAGGCCTTCAGGGCCCTTTCCTGGCCAACGATGGCCACGTCAGGGGATATCTCAGCGGTGGTCTTGCATTCGAAGGCCGTTTCCGGACACAGATGACTGCACTCTTGATAGGTAAGCTCCTTCACCATATTGGTACCTCATTAGGAATAGGTCTCCTTTGGTATCGACTAATATTATTACATTTCTTTCCACGGCCACCAACACCGCAATATGGGATTCTTGAAATAGTGTGGTCACAATCCATGACACGTTTGCACACGGCCTAGGAAGAACTGATGTAAGTAATGGTCTCAGTGCGACGATCGAGCGATTGGAGAGGTATTTCGATGGACAGCAAGGAGAAACAGTATGTCTGGATGGACGGAAAGATGGTCGACAAGGAGCACGCTACGGTCCCCATCATGACCCACGGCCTGCACTATGGCACTGGCGTCTTCGAAGGCATCCGCATATACCAGACCCCCAAGGGGAAGGCGGTGTTCCGCCTCCGCGACCACATGGTCCGCTTCGAGCAATCGGCGAAGGCCCTGAACATGAAGATCCCCTTCTCGGTGGACGAGATGTGCGAGGCGGTGCGCGAGGTCGTGCGCGTCAACCCGCCCCGCATGGACTACATCCGCCCCATCGCCTTTTACGGGCAGAACAAGGAGGATAAGATCGTCCTCAACCCGGCCAGCTTCTCCACCAACGTGGCGGTGGCGTTAGCTCACATGGGCGCCTACCTGGGCAAGGAGAACATGGAGAAGGGGGCCAAGGTCATCACCGTCTCCTGGCAGAAGCCCACCAACGCCTGCACCTCGTTGCAGGCCAAGATCACCGGCAACTACGTCAACTCGGTGCTGTGCAAGATCGAGTCGAACATGCATGGGGCGGACGAGGGGCTGATGTTGAACTCCAACGGCACCGTGGCCGAGGGCCCGGGCGAGAACATCTTCATGGTCAAGAAAGGCAAGCTCATCACCCCGCCCATCAGCTCCTGCGTGCTGGAGGGCATAACCAAGGACTCGGTGCAGACCATCGCCCAGGACCTGGGATATCAGCTCATCGAGCGCGAGATCACCAGGGCGGAGATCTGGAACGCCGACGAGTTCTTCATGACCGGCACGGCGGCCGAGGTCACCCCGATCGCATTCTTGGACGGCAGGACCATCGGCAGCGGCAAGCGCGGCCCCATCACCAAGCACATCCAGGAGACGTTCTTCGAGGCGGCCCGCGGCAACGACCCCCAGTACGATGCCTGGCTGGACTACGTGGAGAGGAAGTGAGCGTTCGTAGCTATGGGTCATCGGGCGCGAAGGACGTCAGCAACTGAGGTGCCAATATGTACGAGATAAGGTTCCACGGCAGGGGCGGGCAGGGAGCGGTCATGGCGGCGCAGACCATCGCCGAGGCGGCGGTCTACGAGGGCTTGGAGGCCATCGCCTTCCCGTTCTTCGGGGCGGAGCGGCGCGGGGCGCCTATCATGGCCTTCGCCCGCATCGACGACAAGAAGATATCCCTACGCACCCAGGTGTACCAGCCGGACATGGTGGTGGTCATGGAGGAATCTCTCATCGAGATCGAGCCGGTGGCGGACGGGCTCAAGCCCGGAGGTTGCGCCGTCGTCAACTCGAAGCTCTCCCCCAACCAGATCGACCTTGGCGTCAAGGCGCGCTGCGCCACCGTGGACGCCACCTCCATCGCGCTGGAGATGTTGAAGGCGCCCATAGTGAACACGGCCATACTCGGAGCTATGGCGAGAGCGGACGATTTCGTCTCCATCAAGGCCGTCAAGGAGGCCATCGCCAGTCGCTTCGGCGAGCATCTGGGCGAGGAGGCCGGTCGCATAAACGCCCAGGCGGCGCAGATGGCCTATGAGAAGGTCTCGATCGGGGAGAGCCTGGCCCAGAGGCCAATCACCAAGCGCAAGATGTGGCTGCCCACCTGGCAGGAGATGCCCCCGGGCGTGGCACTGTACCATGAGAAGAGGGGCGAGATCGAGGTCGGTCCCGGTTCCTCGTGGCAGACCCGCACCGGCACCTGGAGGACCAAGACGCCCCGTTACCTGAGGGACAAGTGCGTGCGTTGCGCCCGATGCTGGTTCATCTGCCCGGACGCGGCGATAAAACGGGAGGCCGATGACCACATCGACATCAACTATGATTATTGCAAAGGATGCGGCATGTGCGCCTCGATCTGTCCTGCCAAGGCCATCGAGATGACCAAGGGGGCCAAGCTATGAAGGTCAAGGTGCTGAGCGGCGACCACGCCGTCGCCTACGCGGTCAAGATGTGCAACGTGGACGTCATCCCGAACTATCCCATCACGCCGCAGACGTTGATAATAGAGAAGCTGTCCGACTTCGTCTTCGATGGCGAATGCGATGCAACATTCATGCCGGCGGACAGCGAGCACAGCGCCATGTCCATGGCCATCGGGGCGGCTGCCACCGGTGTCCGAACCTTCACCGCCACCGCCTCCCAAGGTCTGGCACTGATGCACGAGATGCTCTATGTGGCACCGCAGACGCGCCTGCCCATCGTCATGGCCAATGTCAACCGCAGCCTGGGGGCCGGGTCGGGCATCTGGGCGGAGTACAACGACTCCATGCCGGAGCGCGAGTCGGGCTGGATGCAGTGCTACGTGGAGGACGCGCAGGAGGCCTTTGACACCATCGTGCAAGCATACCGGTTGTGCGAGGACCAGCGCGTCATGCTGCCGTTGATGATGTGCCTGGACGCCTTCGTGCTCTCGCACACTGTGGAGAAGGTGCTGCTGCCGGAGCAGGCGGAGGTGGACGCCTTCCTGCCGCGTTTCCGGCCGCTCAACTTCCTTGACACCCAGAACCCTAAGTTCATCAACATCGCTGTCACGCCCGCGCACTCCATGGAGATGAGGTACCAGCTGGACCACCTCATGAGGGAGACAAGTTCAGTAGTGGACGAGGTGGACGCCTTGTTCGGCAAGCACTTCGGCCGAAGCTATGGCGGTTCCATTCAACCGTACCGCATGGAGGACGCCGAGCACGCGCTCATAACATTGGGCACCGCCACCAGCACCGCTCGGGTGGCCGTCGACGAGCTCCGAAAGGAGGGGAAGAAGGTAGGGCTGATCAAGCTCAAGTACATCCGGCCCTTCCCGCACGAGCAGCTCAGGAAGGCGTTGCGGGGTGTGAGCTCTTTGGGAGTCTTCGACCGCTCCATCGCAGTGAACGGCTTCGGGCCGGTGTTCACCGAGGTGCGCAACTCCTGTTATGGCATGGGCATGCCGATCACCAACCACATCGCCGGCATCGGCGGGAGGGACCTTACCGTGGCCACGTTCAAGGGAATGTTCGAAAAGATAATGAGGAAAGAGGGCGCGGGCAGGGATTGCTTCTGGCACGGCCTCAGGGGGGATATGTGATGGTCGAGAAGGCGATGACGATAAAGACCATGCCCCAGGAGGACCAGCTCGGCTCCGGTCATGGCGCATGCGGCGGCTGCGGACTGTCGACCGCCGTCAACAACGTGCTGCGCATCCTGGGACCGGACACGGTGGTCTACGCGCCAGCCTCTTGCCTGCTGGTGTTCTCGGCCGCGTATCCGATCTCGGCCTTCAAGGTGCCGTTCATCTACTCCGCTTTCGAGAACACCGGGGCGGTCATATCCGGCATTTCGGCCGGTCTCCGCAAGCAGGGCAAGCAGACCTATGTGGTCGGCATCGCCGGGGACGGCGGCACGTTCGACATCGGACTGCAGGCCTTGGCCGGAGCGGCGGAGCGCAACGACGACGTCCTTTACGTCTGCGTCGACAACGAGGCGTACATGAACACCGGCACGCAGCGCTCCGGTTCCACCCCGTTCGGGGCTTGGACCACCACCACACCGGTGGGGTCGAAGACGCAGGGGAAGCGCTCCTTCAAGAAGGACATGATGTGCGTGGTCGCGGGGCAAGATGTCGCCTACGCAGCGACGCTGTCCATCGCCCACCCCAACGACTTCGTGAAGAAGGTGGAGAAGGCCAAGGCCATGCGCGGCTTCCGTTTCCTGCACATCATGACCCCGTGCACCTCCGGCTGGAAGACCGATCCGGCCGTCACATACGACCTGGCACGTTTGGCGGTGGAGACTGGCATGTGGGCGCTGTACGAGATCGAGAACGGTGAGACCACAGTCACCTACCGGCCGGAGGAGATGCTCCCGGTGGAGAACTACCTCAAGCTGCAGGGCCGCTTCCGCCATATGTCCAAGGAGGACATCGATACCCTTCAGCGCTGGCTGTGCAAGAGGTGGGACCAACGCTACCACACCGATATGGTCTCCAAGGAGGAACCTAAGGGCGATAAGGAACTGGCCATGTGCGGTGAGGAGACGGAAGGGCTCTGAGTCCACCAAACCCCACATCCATCATCTTTTTCTTGCCTCCATCACGATAGGTCACCCTATCATCAATTAGAGAAAAAGAGAGGAAGGGGTTAGCTGGATGCCACCGGAGCCGGCTTGCTCTGCCTGACGATCAAGATACCGACGAACAGGGCCGCCACCGACAACGGTATGCCGATGAAGAGCGGGTCGATCCACTTGAACGGGTCCTGCAGGAGCGTGAGCTCCCCGAACAGGAACTCGCATAGCCCGAAGACCTTGGCATAGCGCTCGTAGACGAACATGGCCCAGAGGAACCAAGCGCTCGCTCCGACCACCAGACTTAGCTTCGCCGGCAAGCTGAAAGGCTTCTTGGTGAAGATGCCATAGGTCAGCATGGGCAGCAAAGCGACCGCACATAGCCCCATGAACATCGCCGTGGCGATGGCGATGATGTCCTGGGGCATGCTGTAAGCAACAGCGATCGATGCGGCGATCATGATGAAGGTGCCGATGCGGTTCGCCTTTAGCGAGCACTTGACGACATCTTTGCGCATGCTTTTTGGCATCAGCCGGGAGGGGGAGATATAGCACCACAGGTCGTGGCCCGCGGCCGATCCCATGGTGTGGAACAGCGCGCTCAGCGTGGACATCGCGGCTGCCAACAGCGTGAGCATGAACAGCACGATGATGGCATCAGGCATGGCGCTGTCGATGTACATGGGGATGACCGTGTCCACGTTCCCCGCCACCTGTATGGACAGCTTACCCTCCTCGTCCCAGAAGTAGACATTGGAGAGCGCGCCCACTGTGAAGGCAACCATGGTGGACAGGAAGATGAAGAGGGCCCCGATGGGCACCGCCCGGTTCAGCCCCTTGCGGTTCTTGGCGGTCATGAAGCGGACGGTCAACTGCGGCTGCGCCAGCACGCCAATGCCAACGCCCATGATGATGGTGGTCACCATGAACCACCAGTTCTGCGATAGCAGCTCGGGGAAGCTGGTCCAACCGGTCATCCCTTGCGCTGCCAAGCTTGACGGCACGCCCGGGTCGGTGGCCAAGTTCGTGAGGGCGGTGTTCGCCTCATTGACGCCGCCCAAGATATAGAATGTCAGCACCAATATGGCCGTCAGCCCGAACATCATGATGCCCCCCTGGAAAGCGTCGGTGTATAGCACCGCCAGCAGACCGCCGAATATGACGTAGACGGCGGTGATGATGGCAAAGCCCAGCAATGCCGTGTCATAGTCGAGGTT
>JACXTP010000023.1 GCA_016919625.1 Methanomassiliicoccaceae archaeon | reverse complement strand
GACGACCTTCCAGCCTTGGGAGACGAGGTCTGCCCTCGCCACCTCGATGTCCGGGACGATTATCTCCAGGATCGGGCCGAGCTCCGGTCCTTTCTCGATATGGAGACTGATGTCATCACCCGATAGGTCCGCCACCTTCTCGGTTCTATTGACGACCCTCAGCCCCATCTCCCTCTCGAAATGGGCGATCGCGCTGTCCAGTTCAGGGGCGTATAGGCAGACGGAGCGGCTCAATTTGTAAGGCATCTCTACCAAGGCTTGTAGGCAAAAGAGGGGCATAAAGCTGCTGATTTGTCGTTGCCAGCCAATGAGACCTGGCCCAGCGCACAATTTGCGAAAAGTTAAATATGGTGCTCTTCATCTCCATGAACCGTGCGAACATACATCACGTGCAACCAAAGGTCATCCGTTTTGTTGCCCAGCACGGTGATCGTTGTTCTTCAATAGAGGACATCCTTCTGTTTAGGATGTCCTCAAGCATAAGTGGAATCTCATGGAGGAATAGCTCATGCGAGGCGCAAAGGCTCTGCTAACATTGCTGGAAAGGGAAGGCGTCGAGGTCATATTCGGATACCCGGGTGGTTCGACCATCCAGATATACGACGACCTCATAGATTCGAAGATACACCATGTGTTGGTCCGGCACGAGCAGTGCGCCGCCCACATGGCGGACGGGTTCGCTCGAGCCACCGGGAAGCCTGGTGTCTGCCTTGCGACCTCTGGGCCTGGGTCGACGAACCTGGTGACGGGCGTGGCGACGGCGTACGCCGATTCCTCCCCGATGCTGGTGCTGACCGGCCAGGTCACAACGCAGATGATCGGTAACGCGGCTTTCCAGGAGGCGGACACCTTCAGCTTGATGATGCCGATCACCAAGCATAACTTCCGAGTGCTCGACGCGGCACAGGTCCCTGAAGCCGTAAAGCGTGGCATGAATATCGCCAGAACTGGCAGAATGGGGCCAGTGCATATCGACCTTCCTTCGGACGTGATGCTAGCAGATGTCCCGGAGAAGCTGATGAACGAGGAATATCCGGTGCCCAGCCCGATGGAGGACTTCACTGGCATGCTGGAAGCGGTGCGGATGCTGTTGAACGCGGAGCGGCCGCTCCTGCTAGTCGGAGGCGGGGCTAAGTGGTCCAACGCGGGACCGGAAGTGGCCAAGCTCGCCGAGCTATTGATCGCTCCAGTGGTCACATCGATCATGGGCAAGGGCATCATCCCCGAGGAGCACCCTCTGTGCCTGGGCATCCTGGGGATGCACGGGCGAGAGGTGTCACGGAGGGCGCTGCTGGAGGCCGACGTCATACTCGCGGTGGGGACAAGATTCTCCGATAGGACGCTCACCAACCAGAACGAGATCCCGCTCTCGACCAAGATCATCCACCTCGATATCGATCCCATTGAAGCGGGGAAAGGACAGCGTACGAAGGTGCGGTTAGTAGGAGATGCCAAGAAAGCCTTGCAGCAGATGATCAGGGGGATCGGCAAGTCCAAGAAGGAGACGGAATGGAGCAGGCGCATCGACGAGGTGAAGAAGAAGTGCACCTGCAACATCGACATCAACACCGAGCCGATCGCCCCCCAGAAGGTGATATTCGAGCTGGGCAAGATCCTCACCGACAAGACGATAATCACCACCGAAGTGGGGCAGAACCAGATGTGGGCCAGCCATTTCCTTAAGGTAAGGAATCCACAGCAGTTCATCACCTCAGGAGGATTCGGGACCATGGGCTTTGGATTCCCCGCTGCCATCGGCGCAAAGTACGCCCGACGCGACCATACTGTCATCGACATTGCAGGAGACGGGAGCATACAGATGGTGTTCCATGAGTTCGCGACAGCCGTGAACGAGGACCTGCCGGTGGTAGTGGTGGTAATGAACAACGGGTGGCTGGGAATGGTGAAGCAATGGCAGAAGTTGTTCTGGGACCAACGATACTCCGGCACGATGCTGAAGAACAACCCGGACTTCGTCGCCCTGGCCAAGGCATTCGGCGCAGATGGCGTCCGAGTGGAGCGGCCTTCCGAGCTGGCGGAGACGTATCAACGCGCCATAAAATCCGGCGTGCCGTTCCTGATAGACGTCGCCACCGACCCGGAGGCGGACGTGCTGCCGATGATACAGGTCGGAAAGACGGTCGAACACGTCGTTTCGGGAGGCAAGTGCGGTTGGGGATGCAAGAAAACAGCCTCTGCAACCGCCTCATCGATCTCCTAGGAGTCTACTTGAGGCCCAGGAATGCAATTTGCTCGGACGACTGGCAGCGTTATCGAAGGACGGACAACCTTAATATTAGAGACGGCTTAACCTCGCAACACTGACAATGCTTAGCAGGTGACAACATGGCAAAGATCTATCACGATTCTGACGCGGACCTCAAGGTCCTGAAAGGCAAGAAGATCGCGGTCATAGGGTTCGGCAGCCAAGGCAAGGCGCAGTCCATGTGCCTGCACGACTCCGGGCTGGACGTGACCGTCGGTGTGCGCAAGGGCGGCAAGTCCTGGAAGGACGCCAAGAAGAACGGCATGAAGGTGGACGAGATCGCCAAGGCGGTCAAGGACGCGGACGTGGTCATGGTCCTCGTGCCCGACGAGACCCAGGGCGAGATCTTCGAGAAGGAGATCCGCCCGAACCTCAAGAAGGGGGCGGCGCTGGACTTCGCCCATGGCTTTAGCATCGTCTTCGGCACGGTGAAGCCGCCGAAGGATGTGGACGTGGTCATGATGGCCCCGAAATCGCCCGGGCCGATGGAACGGGAGGTCTACCTGCAGGGGTTCGGGGTTCCGGCGCTGATCGCGGTGGAACAGGACTACTCCGGCAAGGCCAAGAAGATCGCCCTCGCCCTGGCGAAGGGACTGGGCGCGACCAAGGCCGGCGTCATCGAAACGAACTTCAGGGAGGAGGCCACCTCCGACCTGTTCGGGGAGCAGGCGGTCCTGTGCGGCGGAGTGACGGCGCTGATCGAGGCCGGCTT
>JACXTP010000022.1 GCA_016919625.1 Methanomassiliicoccaceae archaeon | reverse complement strand
GGAACCGCATCCACCTCACCTCGCTTCGCGTCATCCCGCTTTGCATCGCCTCCACCAGCCATCCCGCGGTAAGACGGAAGCTTGAGGCCATGCGCGGCGACAGCAAGTGGGTGCCGCCCTATATGGAGATAGATGCGGTGCCGCAGATGACCGAGTTCTATATCTTCTGCAAGGATATCGTCGGCCCCGAGGTCAGCCCGGACCAGGACCGCATCTTGAAAATGGTCAGGGAAGAACCGATGACCATCTATGAGATCGCGGAGAAGCTGGATACCCACCCACTATCCTTGAACCTCAGGAAGATGGAGGACCTAGGCATGGTGCTGCGCATCGGCCTGACCCCCACCGACATATTGCATGCCGAGGGCTCCTATGTCCATTACGACGCCACTGCTTCCAAGCTCGGCGTGGAGATCCAGGCCAGCCTATTGGAGGTGCCTGAGTCGGAGCTCATCGCCCAGGTGAAGGACATGGTCATGGAGAAGATCGCCACCGAGGTGCTCAAGAAGCTGGTCATGGAGAACATAGGCGATACCAAGCTGGACCAGGTCGGCTCCGCTCTGGTCAACGACGTGGTCAAGGGTGCTTCCAGGCGCGACTTCACCTGCAAGTTGGTCGTCAACAAGCCCCTGATCGGCATCGGTGCGCCTGTCGCAGCATACCTGCCTTTGGTCGCGGAGAGGTTCCAGACAAGGCTCGTCCTGCCCGAGCACTCCGAGGTCGGGAACGCAGCGGGAGCGATATCGGGCAACATCATGGAGACCGTGGAGATGCTCATCAAGCCCAAGAAG
Source organism: Methanomassiliicoccaceae archaeon (assembly GCA_016919625.1). Lineage (GTDB taxonomy): Archaea > Thermoplasmatota > Thermoplasmata > Methanomassiliicoccales > UBA472 > JACXTP01. The sequence continues at coordinate 7,271 of JACXTP010000022.1, read as the reverse complement.
GGGATGGGCGTCATGGACAATCCCCCCTGCACTCTGTTCTGGATGGCGGAGCGGCGGGACTTCGACACTCTGACCGAGGCCTTGGACTATGCCAAGGGCCATGGTTCATCCATCGCCAAGGAGAAGGCCCTGGCCTCTGGGGCGGACACGGTGGAGATCGTGGTGGAGAACCATCGCAATGAGGCCAAGATGGAGAAGGGATGGGGCGAGGCCATTCTGCTCGAGGTGAAGTTGACCATCACCGGTGTGGGGAAGCCCCGTCTCTATTACGAAGGAAAACACTAAGAAAATGTTTGCTGGGGGACGCGAAGTCCCCCCGCCTCCTTTTTTAAATGGAGGGTATCGAGCCAAGTGTTCGGTCGATCACATCTTGGCCAGATTCACCTGTTCGAGCGTCTGCTCGATCTCCGCCGCCAGTTGCGGGGGCAGCCCGCGAATGCCCACATCCAGGAAGCCCTTGACGATGATGCCGACCGCCTCATCCTCTGTCAGTCCACGGGACATGAGGTACTCCACCTGGTCCTGGGCGATCTTTCCCACGGCCGCCTCATGGGTCATCTCCACATCGGGCACCCTTGCCTCCAGCTCCGGAATGGCGATCTGGATCCCCTTGTCGCTCAGGATGAGGCCCTTGCATTCCAAGTGCCCTTTGACCCCTGATGCAGCACCGACCATCTGGCCGCGGGCGATGACCACGCCGCCGGTGGTGATGGTGCGGGACGTGATCTCGGCCCGGCAGCCAGGGGCGTTCATCAATACCCTAGAGCCCATGTCCATCTCGCTGCCTGGATGGGCTATGGCAACGGTGTTGAAGACACAGACCCCGTTCTTGCCCTCCATCTTGAAAGTAGGATAGGTCTGGATGCTCTTCACCGGTCTCAGTGCCACATAGTTGTTGATGAATGTGGCGCCCTCATCCATGATGATCATGGTGCGCGGTCGAACCCCGATGGTCTCCGACCAATTGTGCACCATGGTGAACGTCAGCTTGGCGTTCTTCTTGAGGTAGAACTCGCTGATGCCCAGGTGCAACGCGGCGTCCACATGCTTGCTGGTGCTGCATCCGGTGATGACCTCCAGCTCCGCTCCCTCCTCCACGATGATGATGTTATGCACCGTCTGGGCGGAGCCCTTGCTCTTAAGCATCAGGCAGGTCTGCACAGGCATCACTACCTTCTGCCCGGGCAGGGCGTGGATGAAGTAACCGTCCGCCTCCTCCAGGAACGCCCTGGCGGTGTACTTGTCCGCGTCCGGTGAGACCGCCTTCCAGCTGTATTGCTCCAACCAGTCGTGGACCTTGAGCGCCTTCAGCACGCTCATGACCTCCACGCCGGAACCTAGCTGGGAGGAATGCACCATGGTGTTGTCCATTAGCACAAAGCTCCCGGAACGTCCTTCCTGGCTAGGCACAACGCCGACCTTTAGCAAGGTCTCTTGGTCCTCCTGCTTCAATTCGGCCAGGTCGGATACCTTCTCCAGGTCCTGCCTCGCCTTGCCATACTTCCCCAGGTCGATGTCGGATCCGAATGCCGCCTTCTTCTCCACCGCCGCCTCCGCCTTCTTCTTCGTCTCGGACTGGCTCATCTCAAGCCTCCGTTACGCTGATAGGCTCGGCCTTCTTCCGTTTCAATTTGCAACTGATGCACTCGTCGTATCCTTTGGACCGGATCTCGTGCAGCAGCTCGCGTGGGTTGCCCATACAGGCGATGGTGCCCTTGCACATGACGTAACCGCGGTCCGCCTCCACATAGTCCAATATCTGGCCGGTGTGGGTGATCACCAGGGCGGCCTTGCCGGTCTGGCCCCTTTTCCCGGCGCACGATGTGCCATGGATGAGGTCGTGTATCTTGTGCCCCACCTTTTGGATGGAGACCATGTCCACCCCGGACTCGGGCTCATCGAGCATCACCAGGCAGGGGTTCTGCGCTTCCAGCTGCATCAGCTCTGAACGCTTGATCTCACCACCGCTGAAACCGACGTTGACGTCGCGTTGCAAGAATGAGGTCAGGTCCAGGTCCTTGGCGAGGACCTGCGGGTCTTTCTGGTCGTGGCTCATGACCTTGACCAAGTTGCCTAACTTTACGCCGACCAGATTGGGTGGGCGCTGCATCATCAGACCGATGCCCTTCTTGGCCCGGTCGGAGACAGGGACATTGGTTATGTCCTCATCGTTGAACAGGATGCGGCCTTTGGTGATCTTGTAACCACTGAAACCCATGATGGTCATGAGCAAGGTGGACTTGCCCGAGCCGTTCGGTCCGAACAGAACGTTTGTATATCCTGCCATCACGGATAGGTTCACATCATGCAGAACCTCCTTACCCCCCACCTCAACGGATAGGTCCTCGATCTCCAGCATCTGAAAGCACCTGGTGGCCCATTCAATCCGAACCAATATAACCTTTCGCCCCGCGTGTGGGTAAAGGCAGATATCCGATGAGACCCATCCCGGAACATCGTGGTGAGCTTGAGGGACTGCGACGTTCTTGTGGTCGGGGGTGGTCCGGCCGGCCTGACCGTGGCCGAGAGGCTAGGCAAAGAGGGCAGGCAGGTCGTACTGGTGGAGAGGTCTAGCCAATTAGGCGGCAGACTGAGGCACCTGGGCAAGGTCTACCCGGACCTGGTGCCTGGGCCCGAATTGTCGGAACGATTGGCCGATCCATTGGGGCAGAGGGCGAACGTGACCGTGATGATGGGATGCGACCTCACGGGTCTTTCCAGTGCGGAGGGGCGTTACACCGCCATCGTCGAAGGAGTAGCGACGGTGGAGATGTCCGCCAAGGCGGTCGTGCTCGCTACCGGGTTGGACCCCATCGACGTCGGTATGATCCCCGAGTTCGGTCACGGGCGCTATCCCGATGTCGTTACCTCTCTGGAATTGGAGGAGATGTTCAAGGACTTCGACCCGGTGGGGGTGAGACGGCCTAGCGACGGCAAGGTGCCCAAGAACGTGGTATTCATTCAATGCGTCGGCTCCAGAGTGGAGACGCGCGGGGTGAGCTATTGCAGCACCATCTGCTGCCTCAACGCCATCAAGAACGCCACCTTGATACGGAAGGCGCTGCCCCAGGTCCAGTGCTTCGTCCTTTACATCGACGTCCGCACCCATGGGCGCGGTTACGAGCGAGCATATAAGGAGGCCAGGTTGAACGGTGTCCGATTCATCCGGGGTCAACCCTCTCTCGTCCGGGCCACTCCAGACGGTAAGTTGCTGGTGGGCGGGGAGAACACCCTGCTGCAGGAGCTGTACGAGATCGATGCCGGCCTGGTGGTACTAAGTGTCGGCCTGCAGGTCCCTGCATCCACGAGGAGACTTTTGGAGATGATGGGCATCGGCACAGACATGGAATCATTGGTACCGGTCCTGGACCGAGCGCTCCATCCCTGCGAGACGATGAAGAAGGGGGTTTTCCTGGCCGGGTCGGTGGAGTCTCCCAAGGACCTCCGGGATTCTTTGCTCCACGCCAATGCTTGCGCCACGGCTGTGAGCGAATATTTGGATGGTCAAGGTTGAGATGGAACGAAGCGGATGGTTACGCCGCTCTCCCTATCCTTCGCCTCTTTCTCCTTGGTGACGTTCTCGCCTTCATAGCGGAGCGAGTCATCCACTGCTCGGAAGATGTTGCCATATGGGTCCTGGAAGATGACCATCACCCCGCCCCAAGGCTGCTTTTCCGGTTTCAACAGGAACTCCACCCCCTCGTCCACCAGGCGCCGGTGCAGCTCGAATACGCTGTCCGTCGCGAATACCACGCCCGTGTCCCCGCCGGGCTGCCTTTTCTCGGACGGCCCTGGGACATAAAGCTCCAATCTTCCCAGCGGATCGTCCGCCCCCAGGATGGCTCGGCCGTTCCTGCGGTCATCCACCTGTAACGCCAGACCGAACGAATCCTGGTAGAAATCGATGGCATCATCAAGGTCCTTGACCGGTACCCGGGTGGTCCAGACTCGTTTCAGCGTTCCCCGGCCCAGGTCATAGAGCTCGCTCCCCATCGGGTCCCCGATCGGCATGCGGGGAAGGGATGCCGTTGTCCGCTATTAATGGATTCCAGCGCTCACAGGAGTTCAAGCAGGTCGTCCAGAGGCGCATATGTTATCCTCGGCCCCTTCCCGTTCATGCACTTGCACAGCCTTGGGCCGTTCGTGAGTACCTTGGCCGACCGGTCCATGCCTAACAAGGGGCAAGAGTCGCAGCATGCATCACCGAACTTGTCCAGTACCATTGCGGGTCGTGGGGATTTGTCCCAAGCGAGCTGTGAGGTTAGAAAAAGGACCCGGGCTTGGCCTCGCGGTCTTCTTCCTTCGAGGACATGGGCGGTCCGGATCAACTCCTTCTCGGAAAGATGGGGGCAACCAATGACTATGGCGTCCGGGTCGTCCTGGGTAGGGAGAGAACCTTTCCGGTCATCGATGATATGGTCGTTCACCTCGATCCTCTCAGATATGCCGCTCCTATCGAGGCCTTTCACATTAAGATGGAACCGTTCGCTCGTCGAAGCTAACGCTGCACTGATGGACTTGGCCCCGGAGAGGTCCAGCCTTATACCGGACAATAACGGCGATCTACCCTTGGACAGATAGGCCACCAATCCGCCGAGCAAGGACGGTTCGACCTTGCATCCCTCATCGAATGCTAGCTCGACCGAGGGATGCTGGTAGCATACATCCTCGAACAAACCCTCCTGGGCCATACCGGTGCGGGCCGCCTCCAAGGCAGTCGCCGCATCGACGTGACTCGCTTGGCATCCTACGATCGAATTGAGATAACATGCGACGCTGGCACTGCCACATACCACCTTTTCTCCCCGCTGGAAGACCATCCCGCTCAAGTAGGGGGTGCAGGTCCGTATCGGGAATGGTACCAACGAACTTGCCCTGTCCCTCTCCCGAATTGGCAAGCATCCTTCGGTGGGATTGATGGATACAGGGACCGCGTTCTTGGCCCCTTCAGCGAGCGACGGATCTAGCAACGGGAGGGCCGAACTGGGCAGATGGACCCGGGCAACAGGGGCCATCTTGGAATCCATCGCTTCTCACCTGAGATGTCTATGACGAGGTCTCAGACCCTCGGCTTGCGTAGGACCACCTCATACAACTTCTTCGTGAAGGGGGGCGAGGTGTCTTCGAACTCACTGACGATCTCGACCTGGTATCCTTTGGCCAACCTCCTCACCTTCTCCTCGGAGAAGAAATGAACCACGAAGCCCATGGGGTTCTGCCACATATCCTCCCCCTTATGCGGGCCTTTTCCAAAGTGGGGATCGTGGTCATTGCGCACGGAATAGATATTGATACCACCTGGACGAAGCACCCGGAGACATTCGGCCAATATCGCCGCGATATCCTTCTCGGTCAGTTCCATGGTGAAGAACATGTGGGAATAAACGGCATCGAAGCAAGCGTCTGGGAAGGGGAACGGTTGCCTTCCGTCCAATATCAACAGGTTCACATCGTCGGAGCAACAGACCGAGTCCGCCACACCCTGCATCTGGCAGATGCCCGAACGGGAATAATCCACCGCGGTCACCTTGAGCCCTTCCTTCACGAACAGCCAGGTGTCCCTACCTTGACCGCAGCCGAGCTCCAGGACCTTCCTTGTCCCTTCCTTGTGGAACAATTTTAACGCCCGCTCACCCAGCTCGCTCGGCGATGCCCCGAAGAAGTCGCGGTTCGTTTCATAGACAGCATTCCACTGCGTCAACTGGTCCTTCTCAGGCGGTTTTTGGTCCATTCAGCCCACGCGATACCATCGCCTTCTCGATAGAAATATCAATGCCCGAACGATGCCAAGTCAAAATGGAGCTTGGTGGATAAGCCTCCAGTTCTTTGGGCCTATGTATCCTTTTCAATCTCAGCCGCCATCGACTTTGCCTTCAGCCAGGCCTCTTGGATCAGGTCGAGGCTGCCTTCGGTGCACTCGTGCTTGAGCTTAAGAGTCTGCGCGAAATGTTCCGAGTTCTTCTGGCACTGGTCCCTGCATTCGATGCCAGTGTCGATGAAAAGGCATCGGGAGAATCCATCGAACATCATGTTCAAGAAATATTGTGGGGTATAACCCTCATCGTTCTTGCAATCCAAGTTGAAGAGGCGGATGATCCCGGGCATCCCGTTGATGGCCCATCCCGCTGGATAGAACCACGTGATGCCCCCGTTCTTCTTCTCATGATGATATCTCTCGGTGGTAAGCATGGCCGCAATGCAGTCCTCATGCTCGATCATGACCAAAGGGACATCGACCATCTCTGGTAGACCTTTGAGGCTCTGGCAGTATGCGTAGCCTAAGAATAGCACGTCCACGTCGACAGGCAACGACCTTATCTTCTCCAGGATGGTCCTCTTCAGGTCATCAGGTCGAAGGTGCAGTCCGAACTCGAGATATTCTTTGTAAACGACGTCGGGATCGTTGGCGATGATGATATCCAGTTCGTTTCGGATAGCGTCGCAGCCTAACACGCCAATTCTCATCGGACAGCACCTGGATCGACGACCATCATCTTCAAAATATTTACCAATATTGTGACCTTTCCAACGATCGAGATATCCAGGTTCAATCGAAGTTCACCGACACCTTCCTCTTAAGAGCCAGCCCGGACGCGGCCTCGAACCCCTTGAGCACCGCCATGGGGACGGGGCACGTCGAATGCTTCAGTTTCTCCCCGCCGATGATGTAGACCTGGTTCTCGGAGAACGGCATCCTCAATGCCGCCATCATATCGCAGGGACCAAGTGCCTTAGCGAAATCGTTGACGTGCGGACAACGGGAACTGATGGAGCATCTGAGCATCCCATCCTCCATCCAACACACGATCTTGGCATCGAAACGACAGACCCCGGAATCAACATGGAGGGAAACATTCCCCTGGTCCAGAAAGAAATTGTCGCTTGAACTCTCCTCGGGCTTCTGTTCCATATGCTCTCACATATCGACAGATCGGTAATAAACCCTGCTTCTTTCAACATCTAAATAGGGAATGAGGGAGAGCGATGTCATTAATTTCCTGGGAACAATGAAATATGCTTGCACTACCATTTCAAACCTAGATGCCCGCCCTCGAAGTACGCAACCTGATGAAGAGATTCGGTGATGTACAGGCGGTCAAGGACATTTCGTTCTCCATCGAACCAAAGGAGTTCTTCGGTCTACTGGGTCCGAACGGGGCGGGCAAGACCACCACCATAAGAATGATCACCGGAGTGCTCAGACCGGATTCCGGTTCGGTGATCATCGAAGGCATCGACCTTAAGAGCAACTTCCTGGACGCCAAGATGAG
>JACXTP010000021.1 GCA_016919625.1 Methanomassiliicoccaceae archaeon | reverse complement strand
TTCCATGCCATGGACATCACTCGCTGATCACACGCGTCACTTGGAACTTGCCATTGTTGTAAAGCAATGAATAGTAGGAGGGGTCGTGGTTGGTCTCCCTCATCTTCACGCAACGGATGCGCCTTTGGGTCTCCACGTCTCGGATGACCTGCATCTTCAGCGTTATGATGCCATCGGAGAGGTAGCCCTCATCGAACCGACCGTCCATGATGCGGTCCGTGGACGATTCGGATATCAATAGCACTGTCGCCCCTAGGTCCCGTAGCCACTCGAACAAGTAGAAGAGCTCGGTGCGGCGGTTCGTCACCTCAGCCATGGTCTCCAGGACCTCGAGCGAGTCGATCACCAGGATTTTATAGGCCAGGTTGTCCTTGAGGTTGGCCATATAGGACTTGAAGACGTGCAACCAGGACGAACCTCCCTGCACCTCCTTCAGCTTGCGACGGATGATGCCCATGTCAAGTACGTGGACCTTGTCCTTCACCTGATCGGTGTGCATGCCCATCTTCTCCATCTGCTTGAGCAGGCTGTCCCGGGACTGCTCCAAGGTGACGTAGACCGAGGTCATGCCGGACTCCAGGGCGTGGTTGTAGAGCATATAATAGCAAAGCGAGGACTTCATGGTGCCTGGCGTCCCTGCCACCAATACCAGATGGCCTTCTGGCACGCCCCCTTCCATGATCCTATCGAAGCCTTCGATGTATGTCTTTTGTCTTTGGCCGTTGGTCATTGCCCCCACTCCTGTCCAGTGCTCAGGACCTTGGGTAGATTGACGCTCTTCGGAGCGGTTGCAGGGTATTAAAGCATGTCCACCACATTACCCAAAAACGGAATAAGGTCAGTTGGTCCCCCTCACGACCACCTTGCGAACGTACAGCCTGGCCCGCTCCGCCATCTCCATCACCTTGGCGTCCGGATAGGGGTCCATCACGCCTAGGCGCGGGTCCAGGGTGCTCTTGTTCCCGAACTGGTGCAGGGCATACTTCTTCGCCCCGCCTATGAAGGAGGCGATGGCCTCGATGTCCTTCATATCAAGGTAGAAAGGCACCACGGTGGTCCTGAACTCGTAATCGCGCATATGGTCCATGATCAGGTTTATGGAACGCTTGATGGCGGGAAGGTCCACGTTTACCCTTGTAACCTCGGAATACTTCTCGTTCAAAGGGGCCTTGATGTCCATGGCCACGAACTCCAGGGAACCTGAGCCGATCAGGTCGGAGAGCATATCTGGCCGGGAGCCATTGGTGTCCAGCTTCACCTTCATCCCCATCCTCCGGAACCTGTGGATCAGATCGGGAAGGTCATCGTGCAAGGTGGGCTCGCCCCCGGTTAATACCACCCCGTCCAGGAACTCGCTGTTGCTATGCACGTACTCCTCGATTACGGGGAAGGGGACCTCCTCCAGGCTGGAGGTGGGCTGCACCAGCTCGACGTTGTGACAGAAGCCGCAACGCCAGTTGCAGCCCTGCAGGTAGACGGTGGCGACCACCTTACCGTCCCAATCTAACAAGGAGGTGCGGTTGAACCCGACGATCCGTAGGGGCATCGGAGAGGTAGTCTAGCAGGCGGGAAATAATACTTCCCCCCGAACGCAGCGTTCGGTCCAAGCGTCATCGAAAAGTCTATGTCAAGGCGGCCCGGTTGGGAGGTGGAGGCCCATCCAAGCGCTGGGCTGGAGGAAACAGTATGACCTGGGAACCGAGCGTGGTGGCCTTCTGTTGCAACTGGTGCGCCTACGCCGGGGCTGACCTGGCCGGGGTGAGCCGCTTCCAATACCCCACCAACGTCAAGGTGGTGAGGGTGATGTGCTCCGGGCGGGTGGAGCCTAGCTATGTCCTGCGCTGCTTCCGCAACGGGGCCGACGGGGTCATGGTCCTGGGCTGTCACATCGGGGACTGTCATTACTTCAAAGGCAACGAGCGCGCCAGGCAGCGCATCGCCGACACCGGCGACATCCTGGAACGCTTGGGAATTGGCAGGGAAAGGTTGTTGTTACGTTGGATCTCGGCCGGTGAGGGGGCCCTCTTCGCTAGCACCTGTCGGGAGTTCGTTGAGCTTGTCCGTTCGTTAGGTCCGCTGCCGGAGGTGGGCTGTGACCAGCCTTGAGGCGGCCAGACGCTACCGGGCCTATGATTGCATCGCCTGCGGTCATTGCACCTATTCCTGTCCGGCGGCGCATGGGGAGAGGCGGTTCTCGCCCCGCAAGTTCATGGAGGAGTTCGCCGACCAAGGGGGGGCGGAGGGTCTGGACCTCTGGTCCTGCATGGGTTGCGCCGCCTGTACGACGATCTGCCCGCAGGGGGTGGACTTCCATCGCTTCATGCGCGAGGTGCGGGTGGAGCGCAATGGCATTGACGCGCCGATACGTACCCATGCTGGAGTGGTGTCCGCCATCCGAGACCTGGACGCCGTTGGGAAAGGCCAAGGACACAAGCACAGCTGGATCGCCCAGGACCTTCAGTTCGACGAACGGTCCGAGGTGGCGCTGTTCGTAGGGTGCGTGCCAGTGTTGGACGTAGTGTTCCGTGATTTTCAAACCAATCTTCCGGAAATGCCAAGGTCGGCTGTGAGACTGCTCAATGCCATCGGCATCAAGCCCAGATTGATCCATGAGGAGCGCTGCTGTGGCCACGACGCCTATTGGCTGGGGGAGATGGAGACCTTCGATCGATTGGCCCAGCAGAATCTCTGTGCCATCCGAAAGAGCGGGGTCAGCACCATCGTCACCTATTGCCCTGAGTGCCATCACACCATCGGTCGGGTGTACCAGGAAAGGTTCGGTGACCTGGGTTTCGAGGTGGTGCACCTGAGCCAATTGTTGGAGGCTGCGCTGCGGGAAGGCCGCCTGGAACTTTCCAGTTCGAGGGAAAAGTTCACCTACCAGGACCCGTGCCGCCTGGGAAGGGGTTCAGGCATCTATGCGGCGCCGAGGACGCTCATCGAGGGCATGGGAGAGCTCGTGGAGATGGGGCGCAGTGGCGCGAGCTCCGCCTGCTGCGGCAGCACCTGCTTCGCCCAATGCGACCGCATCACCAAGTCATGGCAGCTCAACCGGTTGGAGGAG